>CAVHUN010000013.1:8853-26992 GCA_963639175.1 uncultured Prevotella sp. | reverse complement strand
CAGTTAATTCACAATAATATTTATTTAAATCATCAATATTATCTTTTTCCCATGTATTTAAACAATTTGATTTATTTTCTTTTATAATGTTTTTATTAACATAACAAATGGTTCTATTTTCAAAAATAGGACTATCAATTGTTTTATGAGAAATTACACATTGTTTAATATCTATCATATTAATTTCCTCTATATATTTTTTCTAATAATTCAGCAGAATTTTTAGCGTCATATCCACTTTTAGCAATCATTGAAGCATATTCTTTTCTATCATATTTATTTAATCTAGTATTTATTTGATTTTCTATGTCATTCATCCATTTATTTTCATCTAAAGGCAATTGAATGATATTATCAGTTAAAATGCACTCATTTGTTATTAAATTAGAAAAAATAGTTATTAGTCCACTACATTGTGATTCAACTAAAGTCATTGGGAAACCCTCAAATAATGATGGGAACAAGAATAGATCACCTACCATTAGAATTTTATTTACATAATCAATGTTTTCCAAATATATTATATGCTCAGCTAAATTCATTTTTTCAATATTTGCTACAAATTCATTTTTAAGTTCACCTGCTCCAACAAATATAAATTTAAAATTAGGATATTTTTCTTTTAATAATGGTAATAATTTATAAAAGAAAACATGATTTTTCATTTGTGAGAATCTTCCAACATGTACAAAAGTTAATTGATCATCATTTATTTTCAAATTTTCTCTTATTTCTTTTCTAGTATTCTCATCAAACAAATAGTTTCTAATAATAATTCCATTTTTAATTATTAATAGTTTTCCATCATCAATAATCTTATTTGGAAATTTCCATTTCCCAGCTGCTAAACTACATGCAAAATATTTATCAACATATTTATCAATGTGTTTATCTGAATATTTTTTAATCAATCTATATTTAAGATTATTATTTCCACAACAATGTGAATGAACTATAACTTCCTTTATATTATATTTTTTAGCAATTTTAGCAGATTCTAATAATGTAAATATACTGCCAGATTGTATATGGATAACATCATAATTGTTATTTTTCAAAATATCTTTCAAAGACTTCTTTATATATTTTTTTCGACTTTTACTATTAAAGTTATAATTATATGAAATAATTTTCTCATCTCTTCTTTTTGAAACTTCTATTAATTTCTTATTTGTTAATTCAAAAGGTGTTGCTAATGTATATATATTTTTATTTTCAAAATTTTCATACATATTTAGCATAAATGCTTCTTGTCCACCAAAAGCAAGTGGTTCTCCAAAGAATTCAAGTACTTTAACTTTATAATCATTTGGATAAACGTATTCAATTTTAGGATTAAACTTTTTACCAGCCTTTATCCCTCTTTTTATAACATTTAATTTTTCTTTTTTTAAGTTGCATTTTTTAACAATAATCTTTGTCTTGTGATATAAAAGTTTTAAAAAATAATATAATCTTCCTTTTGCTCCTGCATTTTTAAATAAATAATATTCATTTCTATATGCATAAAAATATCTATTTATTCTAGCATCATCATTAATAATTGAAGAGCCTAAATTATCTTTACATTTATGATCTACTATTGATTTTGAACAATAATAGCAATCAAAAGAACGAGATATTCTATATGTATATTCCATATCATCGCCCCAAATAAAGAAATCTTTAATTGGAAGTCCACATTTTATTATTGAATTTATATTAATAAATAGTGATACAAACGAAGCCATAATAATTTTTTGATCAACATCAAAATTATTTACTTTGTGTTTTAGTGAAATCTTTTGTATATTCATCTTACATTGATTACCATCTATCCACTTTACATTACTTGATAAATACCCAAAATTATCATTTAATGATTGCGCCTTTAAAATTAGGTGTGTTAAAGAATCATCCCTCACTATACAATCATCATCCATTATCCATATATAATCACAACCTATTTCTACCGCTTTTTTAATTCCATAATTAAAACCACCAGCACCACCTAAATTAGAACCAGTATTAAAATATTTGACTTTTACATCATCAATCAAATTATTAATATATTCTTTAGTACCATCTGTTGAAGCGTTATCAATGACCAATATATCCAAATTTGAATAATCAATATTTTTTAACGCATTTATAGCTTCAACTAGCAATTCTTTTCTATTATATGTAACTACAACAGCTATTACTTTTTTCACAATTGTTCCTCCATTTAAGATTATATTTTTAAAAACAGTAATTTCAAATAATTATCATTTTGTTTTATTGTTTTTATACAAAAAACTGGACTAAGATTAACTAAATATAAAGGAAACAAATTATAATTATAATCAAATAAGAATGGTTCAAAAATTGATTCAAATAAAATTATTGAAACGATTAATAACATAGCTTTATCACCTTTTTTTATTGCATTTCTCAATAGTAAAATATAAAAAAACATGATAAATAAAAACGCAATTATACCATTTTCATACAAACATTTAAAATATGATGAATCTAAGATAATTCCTTCGCTTGCCCATGTAACATTTTCGCCAAACAATAACAAAGAATGAGTATCAGTAACCTTTATAGTATATTGAATTCTACCACTTAAGTGATCTGCTATAATTCTAAAAAAATTAATATCATTTTTATATCCCAATATTAAAATTAATTCAAATATAAAGCACATAATAGGTAATAAGCACAAAATTTTAGCTCTTACATTATTAATAAAATTATTTTTTATTAGTTTATTAGATTTACTACCTGATTTTTTTCTCATCGTTAAAATCATTGATAAAATTAAAACAATTAAACTAATTATACAATCAAAACGTGTGCCTGTAGCTAAATATATAGCGCTTAGAATTAAAAGATATAAAATGATTTTTATATACCCCAATTCAAATTCATTAACATAGCAATCCATCAAAATAGCAAACATAAAATAAGCAGGTAATAATGTTGGTGCAATAAATCCTAAACACCATCTAATTGAATCACTATTATTTCTTTGATTTGTATAATTAGGTATAATTCCAATAATACTTGAAACAACTACAAAAATAATAGCAACATAAAAAACATTTTTAGATTTGTTCATCAATTCTTTAAGCGAATAATATTGAGACCAAAGCAAAAATAAAGAGAAAATTAATATTTTATAATTATGAGTAACAACAAAATTAACAATCCCAATTAGCAAAGATATAATATTAACCATTTTAATTTTATTTTCTAAATAAAAATGATTAACAATTGAATCTAAAAACAAAATAACAAATATTGTTCCTCTAAATATATTAATCAATAATCGATAAAAATTATTTTCAGCATATGTGCTATTAATAACAACACCCAAAAAACAATAGCACAAAAAAGCTATTATAGAAATCTTATTTAAGATAGTTTTATTGCATATCGTTATTTTAACCATTTTCTATTTCAATTCTTATAATATACTGATTTTATCTTTTTATCTTCCTTTTTACAAAACCCCATCCTTTTTTAAACCAATTTTGTTTTTCAAAAAAGAGGTATTTTTGATTCTTTATCTTTAATCCATTCTTATTACAGTAAACGTCAAATAATAATTCTGAAATAAATCCATAAACTCTTTGATCGTATTTTGAATAAGTTGATATATCTAATTGATTTTCAACTTTTTGAAGAATATCAAACATCCAATCTAAAAATGGATATATAACTTCTTTTTTAGCAATAAACATATTAAAATAATGTCCACTTCTTTTTTTCATATGTTCATCAAAATAAGATAGATATTCAGGATAATCATTTTTTATGATATTTCTAGCTAAATCTAATCCATCTTTTGGATGTGCGTGGATATAATGAGAATAATTTGTTTCAATATAGTAATGTCTTTTCTTAGGCAAAATAATATCATATTTATTTAAGATATTATTAATTGTTTCACCATCAATTACATTATTTAAATTTTTAGAAAAACATAAATTATTTTTCATAAAATATCTTCTATAATGTACTAATCCTAATACATCAACATCTTTTAAGTTTTTATACGCCCAATAAATCCCAGTTAATTCACAATAGCTAGAATTTTTATTAGATATATTTATTCCTTGATCATCTCTATTTTCAAAAAAATGATCATTTCTATTAAATGCTCCAACTTCAACTGGTAAATATATATCACATTTTGGCATCTCATATGGTTTATGTGATACAACTATAATCTTTATATTATTCATTAATATTCTCCTAATTTCTTAGCTAATTCCATTGCATTAATTATAGTATCATCCATATCAAAATATTTATATTGTCCTAATCTACCAGCAAATATAACATTAGGATTTTTACTAGCTAATTCTTGATACTTTGCTAATAAATTAGCATTTCTTTCATTTTGAATTGGATAATAAGGAGTATCACCCTTTACAAAATCTTTTGGATATTCTCTTGTAATATAAGTGACATCACTTCCCATATCGTTAAAGTGTTTATGTTCAATTGTTCTTGTATATGGGACTTCTTGTTCAGTATTATTTATTACTGCCATTTCTTGATAATATTTTTGATTTAATTTTTCTATTTCAAAACGCAAAGTACGATATTCTAAATCTCCAAAACAATAATCAAAATATTTATCTATTTCACCAGTATAAATTATTTTCTTAGCTAAATGAGAATATTCTTCTTTATGTTCTAAATAATTAACTCCTAATTTAACTTCACTTCCTTCTAACATTCTTTCAATAACTGCAGAATATCCATCAATTGGAATACCTTGATAAATATCATTAAAATAATTGTTATTATATTCAAATCTTAATGGTAATCTTTTAATAATAGAAGGATCTAATTCTTTGCAACTTCTTCCCCATTGTTTTTCAGTATAACCTTTAATTAAAGTGTTATAAACATCTACTCCCACTAAAGAAATTGCTTGTTCTTCTAAGTTAGTAATCTTTGTAATATTAGTTTCTTTTTTTTGCTTTTCAATTATTTCTTGAGCTTGACTAGGAGTAGTAACTCCCCATAATTGATTAAATGTATTCATATTAAATGGCAAATTATATTTTTTACCATGATAGACTGCTAAAGGAGTATTAATAAAATCATTCATCTTAGAAAAAGAAGAGAAAAAATCCCAAACTTCTTTATTAGAAGTATGGAAAATATGAGCTCCATATAAATGAATATCTATATTATCTTGTCTAATTGTTCTAATTGAACCACCAACAAAGTCATTTTTATCAATGACTAGACACTTTTTACCATTTTTAGTAGCTAAACTAGCAAAGCTAGCGCCAAATAAACCAGCACCAACAATTAAATAATCATACATCTTAATTAGAACCCTTTCTGGAAATAACTCTATAGACAGTTTTAAATAAAATTTTTATATCAAACCACAAACTTCTATTAGAACAATAATATAATTCCATTTGTTGTCTTTCCCCAGATAAATAAGTTGCATCGTTTCTAGCATAAGCTTGCCAATAGCCAGTAATACCTGGTTTTACTTGCAAGAAAATCTTTTTTGTACGTTGATAATATAATTCAACTTCTCTATCTACAATTGGTCTAGGGCCTACAAAAGACATGTTTCCTTTTAGCACATTAAATAATTGAGGTAATTCATCTAAAGAAGTCTTTCTTAAGAAATTGCCAAATTTAGTAACTCTAGGATCATTAGTGATTTTGAATTCTGTTTTATATTGCTCTAATTGTTCTTTAGTTAAAACTTCTTCCAATATCAAATGATCTAATCTCATACTTCTAAATTTATAAACATCAATAACTTTACCATATTGGCCAAGTCTTTTATGTTTATAAATAGCTGGTCCTTTTGAAGATAATTTAACTCCTATAGCGATTATTATTAATAACCATGATAACAATATAATTAATAATAAAGAAAAGAATATATCAAAGCATCTTTTCCAAAACAAATAATTTTTAATTTTAAACCCTTTATTTCTGTTCTTTAAAATCAGGGATATTTCTTGAGTACCAGTAACTGTAACGCTAGATTCCATATTTATAAACTATATTCCATTTCCACTTATGTATATTTACATAGCCTTTAAATTATACACTATATTTAATATTTTAAAAACCCCGCCATTTTTCTAATAAATTTCACCATAAAATCGCCATTTTTCATATATTTATTCAACTAAATTAAAAATCTCAACTCAAATTTCAATTTAATAGTCTAATATATAATTTTTTTATTTTTCAGCTTTCAATTCTAATATTTCATCTCTTATTAAAGCAGCTAATTCAAAATCGAGTTCACTAGCGGCTTTTTTCATTCTCTTTTCTAAATCAGCAATTAACTTTGTTCTTTCATTTTTTGTTAGCTTTCCACTAGTTTTAGTAATTTTATTATCCTTTTTAGATATCATTCTAACTGGTTCAATAATTGGTTTTACAATAGTTTGAGGAATAATATTATGTTGCTTATTATATTCAATTTGGATATTTCTTCTTCTATTTGTTTCATCAATTGCTTCTTGCATAGATTTAGTAGTTGAATCAGCATACATTATTACTTTACCTTGGCTATTTCTTGCGGCTCTACCAATAAGCTGAATTAAAGATCTTGTTGAACGCAAAAAACCTTCTTTATCAGCATCTAATATAGCAATTAAACTTACTTCTGGAATATCTAAACCTTCTCTAAGTAAGTTAATTCCGATAATTACATCATAATCGCCTTTTCTTAATTTATATATTATTTCAGTTCTTTCTAAAGTTTTTATTTCATGTTGTAAATATGCCACTTTAATACCCTTTTGTTTAAAAAAGTCAGTTAAATTTTCCGCATCATTAATTGTTAAAGTACATACTAAAACCCTTTGATTTAATTCTATTCTCTTATTTATTTCTTCTAATAAATCATATACAGGATTATTCTTATTAGACTTTACTTCAATAATAGGATCTAATAAACCAGTAGGCCTAATAATTTGTTCTACATAACCTCCACTTTCTTCTATTTCAAAATCTCCTGGAGTAGCAGATGTACAAATCATTTGTTTTACTTTTGAATAGAATTCTTCAAATTTTAATGGGCGGTTATCTAATGCTGAAGGCAATCTAAATCCATAATCTACTAATACTTGTTTTCTTGCTTGATCCCCATTATACATTCCTCTAATTTGAGGTAAGCTAACATGGGATTCATCTACAAAAATAATATAATCATCATCTAAATAATCAAGTAAGCAAAAAGGAGGTTCACCTTTTTGTCTTCCTTCAATGTGACGAGAATAGTTTTCAATTCCTGGACAAGTTCCAAATTCTTCTAATGATTCAATATCATGTCTAGTACGTTGATCAAGTCTTTCTTCTTCTAATAATTTTCCTTCTTGATTAAATTCATGCAATCTTTCAGTTAACTCTTCTCTAATTAATTTACAGGCGTTTTTAATCTTTGAATAACTAGCCGCATGTTCATCAGCTGGGAAGACCATGACATATTCTAAATCAGCTACAAATTCACCTGTTGTCAATTTTACTTGAGTTATCTCTTCAATATTCGAATCAAAATCAATGTAGATTCTTAAACAATATTCACCTAAATTAAAAGGCGCAATTTCTAACATTTCCCCTTGCAATCTAAAAGTGCCAGGAGTTAATGACATATTATTTCTAGAATATTGAGCATCGACTAACCTTGCTTGGATATCTTTTATATCAATATGTTCACCTTTTCTAAAATCAACAGTTAAATAAGAATATTCTTCTGGGTCAGTTAAACCAAAAATTGAAGCTACACTAGCCACAACAATAGTGTCTTTTCTAGATAAAATACTATTGACTGAAGAAGAACGCATCATTTCAATTTCTTGGTTAATTACCGCTTCTTTTTCAATATATGTATCTGTTTTTGGAAGATAAGCTTCTGGACGATAAAAATCGAAATTTGAAATAAAATATTCAACTCTATTATGAGGAAATAGTTCTTTAAATTCACCGTATAATTGGCTAGCTAAAGTCTTATTATGAACAATAACTAAAGCAGGACGTTGAGTCTTAGATATAACATTTGCCATAGTAAAAGTTTTACCAGTACCAGTTGCGCCTAATAATACTTGTACTTTCTTATTTTGATTTAATCCTTCTACTAATTTTTCTATAGCTTGAGGCTGATCACCTGTAGGAGAATAATTAGCTTCTATTTTAAAAGGAACAAATTCTTTTTGATGTTTCATAATTAAATATTTCCGTTAAATACGTCGTTAAATAAATTGTTAAATCCTTGATAATATTTATCTAAATTATATTTGTATGTTAAATACAAAGTAGAAGAATCATATTGACTAGTTAAATCTAAACCATTGTTAGCTTGGAAATTACTAACTACATCACTATAATTTGAAAAAGTAATTGAATTATCTATTCTTTTTATAGAATTTACAACATTTTCTTCTTCTTTATAAGTTAAACGATAACCACTTTCTAAACTATTAGCAGTAGAAATATAGCAATTGCTAACTAAAGATGTAGAATATTTATTAAAATCATCAACTACTACATCTGGAGTAATACCAATTTGATGAATACTATCTCCATTAGGACCATATACTTTCATAGTGGTAATTCTTAATACTCCACCATTTTGTAAACTGACTACACTTTGTCCAATTCCTTTTCCATAAGATTGACTGCCATAAATTGTCGCCCTGTTATTATCTTTTAAAGCTTTTGAAAACAATTCAGTAGCCGAAGCTGAGCCACCATTTAATATTATCTTTATATTTTTGACTTTGGTTTCATCAAATTTAGGATTGGAATTATTTTTATAAGTAGAAGTAATTTTACCTGACTTATCCCCTATTTGATATACTATGCTGCCTTTTGGTAAAAATAAATTTGCCATGTTATAAGCTTGATCAATATATCCGCCGCCATTATTAGTAAAATCTAGCACTAAATTTTCAATATTTCCGTATTTATCCACATATTTTGAAACATATTGTTCTAACAATTTTGCAGGATATCCTGAATTTTCATCACCTAAAAATGTAGAAACTTTTAATCCGAGTGTCTTACTAGTTGCATCTTCATTTACTACACTTACTGGAATTTCAGAATAACTTCCTAAACTTGCTTCAGCTTCATATATTTTATTATCTCTAACATATTTAAAAGATATGCTAGTTTGTTTAGCATCATCATAAGGAGTCATTAAAGAAGAAATAGCATTTGGAGAATAATCATTAAAATATGTATACCTAGTTTCATTAGCCTTTTTAGCAGCAATTAAAACATCACCACTTTGAAAACCGGCTTTTTTAAAAGTACCATCATATAAATCTAATATCTTTCTTCCACCATAATAAGTAGAATCAACTTTTACAGAATATATACAGCTAGTAAAGCCAAACTTTCCACTACCTGAAGTATCTAAGCCTTGTTCTTGTTGAGTAGATGTATAAAAAGTATATGGATCTCCATTATCATCCATCAAACCTTTAATCATCAAATTAGAAAGATATTCTTGCAAGTCTTCTTTTGTCCCACCATAAAGCCAATAATTAGACATGTAATAATAAATTTCATCTAATTTAGCAGTATAAGTAGAACTATATTTATTTTGATTAATTCTATAACTTGTATAATATCCAGCAGTAAATAAGGCTGTTCCACAAAGTATACCTACACAAGCTATAGAGATTTTTTTAGAAGTACTTTCTTTCATAATTAATCTATCTTGCTCACTTTAAATGAAAGTGTATAGCTGTATTTTGAACCATCGTTGAATTCTAATTTAATAACATTATTTGGTAAGCTAACAACATCTTTTAAAATAGAATTATTAATAGCTTTTAAGGCGATATTAGTAATGTTTTCAACTGAATAGATATCTACACTCTTTTTCAAGTTCAAAAATAATACTTTTTTGTTAAATTCTAAATGCAATTTATTAGCTTCAACATTTGCTAAACTTACTTTCAATCCTTTAAATTTTAATAATTGATTAATTTCCATAATTATTCTCCTTTTTCTTCCTTATTAGTGTTATTTTTATTTAATTGTCTAGTTAATTTTTTAGGAATCTTATTAAATCCCATTCCTGTAATTTGAGTTGCGTTAGTCACTGTTAAAAACGCATCTTTATCAATATTATAAATTATCTTTTGTAAATCCATATATTCATCATAAGAAAACGCAACTTGAATCATCTTTCTTTTAATATGAGTATATCCACCTTCACAATCAAATATTGTAGTTCCTCTAAGCAATTCTTCATTAATAGCTTTATTAATTAATTCCCATTTAGAAGAAATAATATTTGCCATATAAGTTTTAGAAGAAGAAATATATGTCTTATCTAAAGCTAAAGCAGCAATAAAGGCTGAGAAAATACCAATTAATAATTCAGTCATTCCATTGATAAATAATCCAGAAAAAATTACTAAACAATCAACAGAAAAAGTCATTATAGATGGCTTTATTTTTAAAATCTTTGCTAAAAATAAAGGAACACAATCAATTCCACCAGTAGACCCACCTCCAGAAAATGTTAGCCCAATTGCAATACCAACTAGTCCACCTCCAGCTAAGCCACTAATTAAAATATTTGTAGTATTACTAATTCCATTAGCATCGATAAATTCCATATGAAATATAGGAGTAGAATTATAAACAAAGGTAAATAAATATAAAAAACAAGGATATAAAATAGTAGAAAGCAAAGTCTTAAAGGTGAAATCAGCTCCTAATAATATATAGCCTAAAATAAAGAAAATTATTTGCAAAACAGTAATAACATTAGTAGCATTCCATCCACATAAACTAGATAAAACAATACCAATACCACTAACTCCCCCACTTACAATATTTCCAGGAATTAAGAAAAAAGATGAAGCGATAGCTAAAATAGCTGAGCCTAAAACAATTAATAAATATCTGTATAAAACAGAAGTTATATTTCCCTTTTTAAATTCGTGCTTTGTTTGATTAATAACATGTTTAAAAGAATAAATATTATTTTTGTTTTCTGCTTTCATCTTTAAATTCCTTTTTTAAATACGCATCTATAAAATTATCAATATATCCATCCATTACTCTATATACATCTTTTTCTTCATATTCAGTTCTATGATCTTTAACTAATGTATATGGACAAAATACATAAGACCTTATTTGAGAGCCCCATTCAATATCTTTTTTCTCACCATTAATTTGTCTTAACTTTTCTTGCCTTTCATTCTCTAGTTTTTGAAACAATCTACTTTTTAATAAATTCATAGCTAATTCTCTATTTTGAATTTGAGAACGTTCTACTTCACTATAAGCAACTATTCCAGTAGGAATATGAGTTATTCTTACTGCTGATTCAGTTTTATTGACGTTTTGACCACCAGCACCTTGGGATCTAAATGTATCAATTTTTAAATCTTTTTCATCTATTTTTAAATCTATATTATCGTTAAATTCTGGCATGACATTTACACTTGCAAAAGAAGTGTGTCTACTTCCAGAACTATCAAAAGGAGAGATTCTAACTAAACGATGAACACCTCTTTCTGATTTTAATAAACCAAAAGCATTTTTTCCTTTAACTAAAATAGTAGCGCTACTTATTCCAGCTTCTTCACCAACTAAATAGTTAATTACTTCACTTTTAAAATGATGCAATTCACAAAAACGCATGTACATTCTAAATAACATCAAAGCCCAATCGTGAGCTTCAGTTCCACCAGCCCCTGGATGAAATTCTAAAATCGCATTAGATGAATCATATTCACCTGAAAGGTACATTTCATTTTCAAAAGCGTTTATATATTTTTTGAAATCATTTAAAAGGTCTTCTGTTTCTTGTTGAAACAAAGCATCATTTTCTAACTTTAATAAAGCTAGATTTTCTCCGATTTCATCGTATTTTTCAATTAATTTATTATATGAATCTAATTGATTTTGCAAAGAAGATAATTTACTATTTACCTTACTTGCACTAGAAGGATTAGACCAAAAAGATGGGTCTTGAGTTTGAATTTCTAATTTAGATATTTCATCTTTAATTTTAGAAATGTCAAAGAGACCCCCTTATAGAATCAATTCTAGAAGAGAATGAATTATATATACTATTTAATTCGTATAATTCCTTCATAAATTAATTGTTAGCCTCTTCTCCAGGTAATGGATTTGCACTAGGTTCTACTTGTTCAGATTTTGTTTCTTTAGCAGGAGCAGGAACTTCTTGAGGGGCTGGAGCAGGAGCAGGAGTTGGGTTAGCAGAGACTTCTTGTTTAGGAGTTTGTTGAACTCTAATTTGAACTCTAAATAATCCACTAGTAACATCACCAGCAATTCTAGAAATCATGTCTTCAAACATTTGATAACCTTCATTTGTATATGATTGTAAAGGATTTGTATTAGCATAAGATCTTAAGAAAATTGCTTCTCTTAATTTAGACATCTTATCAATATGTTGAGTCCATGATTTATCTGTCATTTGTAAGACAACTGTCTTTTCAATATAATCAGATAATTCATCAGACCAATTAGCTCTTTTAACTGCATAATCGTGTTTTAAAAGAGTGATTAAATATTCACTGACATCTTCTTTAGATAATCCATCGATATCATCAGCTTTAATTCTTCCTTCTTTAATATATTTAGGAACTAAGATATTGTATAAAGTTTTACCATCGACTACTTGTTCGCCATCTTCAACTCTTGTAGATTTTTCAATTGAATCATTGACAAATCTTTCAAAGTAATTAGCAATTTCATCTTTAATAGAAGGTGAGAATAAAATGTCATCTCTTTTTGCATACATGATTTGTCTTTGCTTAGATAAAACATCATCATAATCAAGTAAAGATTTTCTTGTATCAAAGTTTTGACCTTCAACCTTCTTTTGAGCATTAGTAATTAAACTTGTCATGGTCTTAGATTCTAAGTATTCATCTTGTAAGTTATCAAATTGCTTAAATAAAGCCTTAGAAGCAAATCTTTTCATTAATTCATCTTCAATAGAAACATAGAATCTTGAGAAACCAGGGTCACCTTGTCTACCAGCTCTACCTCTTAACTGGTTATCAATACGTCTAGCTTCATGTCTTTCTGTACCTAAAACTGCTAAACCACCAAGTTGTTTAACTTCATCAGTTAATTTAATATCAGTACCTCTACCTGCCATATCTGTAGCAATAGTAATAGCACCTTTTTCACCAGCTTTAGCAATAATAGAAGCTTCTCTAGCGTGGTTTTTAGCATTTAATACTTCATGTGGCAAATTAACTTGTGTTAATAAAGCATCGACAATTTCACTTTTTTCTACTGAAGGAGTACCAATTAAAATAGGTTGTCCTTTTGCATGTCTTTCTTGAACATCTTTTACTAATTGTTTATATTTTGCCTTTTCAGAAGCAAAAACATAATCAGGAGCATCAATTCTTTGAATAGGTCTATTTGTAGGGATTACAACAACTCTCATGTTGTAAATCTTTCTAAATTCTTCTTCTTCAGTTTTAGCAGTACCAGTCATACCAGCTAATTTATCATATAATCTAAAGAAGTTTTGATATGTGATTGTAGCCATAGTAACTGTTTCTGGTTTAATAGTAACATGTTCTTTAGCTTGGATAGCTTGTTGTAAGCCATCTGAATATTCTCTACCTTTTAAAACACGGCCTGTAAATGAGTCAATTAATTGAATTGAATCATCATCAACCATATATTCAACATCTTTTCTCATGATGTAGTTAGCTTTTAAAGCTTGATGAATTCTATGAACTAAATCGTTATATTGAGCATCATATAAATTAGCAATACCAAAAGCTGTTTGGACTTTATTAACACCTTCATCAGTTAATGCGATAGTCTTCTTTTTAATATCTAATGTATAATCTTTATCTTTTCTTAATGCCTTGACAAATCTATCAGCAGTTAAATAAGAGTTAGCAGTTGTACCTGAACCGCCTGAAATAATTAAAGGAGTTCTAGATTCATCAATTAAAATTGAGTCAGCTTCATCAACTACTGCAAAAGAAAGTCCTCTTAAAACTCTTCTATCTGCACTTGTTGCCATATTATCTCTTAAATAGTCAAAGCCTAATTCAGAGTTTGTTGTATATGTAATATCGCATTTATAAGCTTCTTGTTTACCTCTTACGTCTTTATCACGTAAGTTAACACCAACAGTTAAACCTAACCAACGATATATTCTTCCCATCCATTCAGCATCTCTTTGAGCTAAGTATTCGTTAACTGTAACAACATGAACACCTTTTCCAGATAAAGCATTTAAATAAACTGCCATAGTAGCAGTTAATGTTTTACCTTCACCAGTTTTCATTTCAGCAACATCACCTTCATTTAAAACAGTTGCGCCAAATACTTGAACTGGATATGGATATTGACCAATAACTCTTTTAGCAGCTTCTCTAGCAACAGCGAATGCTTCAGGTAAAATATCATCCAAAGTTAAATCTGGATTTTCTTTCAATAATTTTTGAAAATAAGGAGTCTTGGCTTGTAATTCCGCATCGGATAATTTAGCCATCTCTTCTTCATAATCAAAAACTCCTCTAGCTTTCTTTTCAATTTTGTTAAAAGCAGTTTGATCAATTCTAAATAATTTTTCTAAAAAGCCCATTTTGATACCTCTTTTATATCTATGAATATAATAATATTATATATTATTAGCCACATACAAAATTAATTTTACTAAATTAATAACAATTCTTCAACAACACTAAATAGCCAATATATACATATTCAAAAAAATATATAGTATTTCCCAACTATTTTTATAAATATTTACTGCAATTTAATTTGAAATTTGTTGAGTTAATAATTAGATAGCAAACTAATTCACGCTGATATATGCAAATATTATTAGAAATAGTTAAAACAATATAATTCGAGAACTTTATTAAATAATTTATCTAATCAAGCCATGCTAATTCTTTTTCAACTTCCCAAAAGCTTTTACCTTCCCAAATTTTTTCTTTTAGAAATTTTTCTCTTAACATTTCTTCATTAGGTGCTTCCATTTCAATTTGACTAAAATCAGTAAATTTCCCTTCTAAGTCTAAGACATCTTCATATGTTTTATTATCAATGTTTTTTGCTTTCCACTTCATTATTCTTAAATGCATACTGCCTTTTTTATCAACATAGCTATCCAAAAAATAAATATGTTTTTTATAATAAATAGTAGCATCTCCATTCCACCATCCAGTATCTAAAAACTGACTCAATTTACCATTTATCATATCCAATATCCTCTAAATAATCCTTATATTTTTCTTTCACTTCATCACTTATATGTTCAGCCATATTATGATTTAAACTTCCTTTTTCATATATATGCATATGCCAAATATCATGCATTCTATTATTGTCATTTAATTATGCTCAGGATGATAACACTTAAATTATTATTTTAATATTCATCAATAGTTATCAATTTTGCTAACTATTACTTTCATGCAATCTTTAATTTTATATTACAATTAATTATTTGTTATTTTATAGAATCTTTATCTAACAAGAAATCAAATAATCCCATATAACAAATTCCCTCTTCATCATAAAATGTAGAAGTGACAAATTTACTAATAATAATCCTTTGAAAATAATCTTTTATCTTTTTAAATGATTCTTTTTCTTGGGTGAGTTTTTCTTTATTTTCAATATAAAGTGCAGATTGAATATAAAATTTCTTTCCTGCTTTTTCACACACAAAATCAACTTCACGCGTCACTTTAGTCGGTTTATTATTACAATTTTCAACTGTTGTAATTGAACCAACATTTACCAAAAAATCCCTTGAAACCAATTCATTATAAATGATATTTTCCATAAAATGTGGTTCTTGATCAAAACCTTTATATCCACTTGCAGCGCTTCTAATTCCTAAATCTTCAAAATAAATTTTACTAGAGCCATTTATAATATCTTTCCCTTTTAAATCATATCTTTGCACTCTTGAAATCATAAAAGCATCTTCTAAATATTTGATATATTTATCGATAGTATTTGAAGAAATAGATTTATGTTCTTTCGATTGAAATGTATTAGATATCTTTGTAGGATTAATTAATCCTCCTACTGATGAAGCTAAAAATGAAGTTAACTCATATAATGCTTGCTCATTTTTTAATTCATTATGTTCACAAATATCTTTTAAATATGTGGTTAAAAAAACCTGATTTAAATATTGTCTTTTCTTTGCTTCATCATTTTCTAAGACACAATAAGGAAGTCCACCATATTTAACATAAACATCCCATAAATCAAAATTATTAATTGATTTATCCACTATATTTCTAATTTCTAAAAAAGACAAAGGATTCATTCTTATTTGCCATCCCCTTCCTCTAAATTCAGTTGCAATATCACTTGAAAGCATTTTTGAATTACTTCCTGTTACAAAAATTTCAACATTTTCATAACTCAAAAATTCATTTAACGCATCATAAAAACTAATTATTTGACCTTTAACATAAGGATTTTCAATTTTTTCAACCAGTTGTATCTCATCAATTAAGAAATAATTAGTTTCTCCATCATCAATTTTCTTACTTCTAAAATATTGAGTGAAATTTTCTAAATTACGATATTTAGCATTTACCATTAAATCCAATTTCAAACAAATAATATGGTCTTCTTGAACATTAGAATCTATAAGCCACTTTTTAAACAAATTAAATAATAAATATGATTTTCCACATCTTCTTGGACCAGTAATAATTTTTACCATTCCATTTCCAATTGAAGATGTTATTTTTTCTAAATACGAGTCTCTTTTAATTTCCATAATTATCACCCCAAGTGCCAATTTGGTTGAAACCAACCTTTTTGTTCAAAATTATTATATATCAATTTGCTTTTCTAAGAAAGCAATAAAAGTTATCAAATGGTTAAAACTAACCATTTCGATCAATTTCAAATAATTTAATTCCTATATTAGCACATATTTTAACTTATGTAATTTTTCACTCTACCACAGTATTTGTAGCTATCCTTTGGTTATTCTTTTAGCACAAAACAATAGCTGTAATTTTCTAAATAATTTTTATTCATTTAATAATTTGGTTAATTCTAGCCTTTTTAGTCAGCATAATTTATCCTTTATTTAGTCAATCTTATGTATTTGTCATTTTATCAGTCAAAAAATAATGTAATATAAAGCCAATGTAATATAATAATTAAGTATGTTTAACAAGTATAGAAAACCCAAAATCGGATTAGTATTAAATGGTGGAGGAGCTAGAGGGCCATTCCAATTTGGAGTATATCTAGCATTAATAAAATACGGACTACATAAAAATATAGTAGCAACCTCAGGAGCTAGTATAGGTGCTTTTTCTAGTGTCTTCTTTTTATTAGATGATCCTAGCAAAATTTATCAAACTTGGTTAAAAGTAGATAATCAATTAGTCAAATCAGAAAAAACATCAAACAATATAATAGATATTTTTACAAATACAATACTAAAGCAAAATCAAGGTTATTATTCTAGAACTCAACTAGAAGGATTTATAAAAAATATAGTAAATCTTGAAGATTTATTAAAAAATACTAGACCAACTTACATTTCTTTAGCTCAATGTAATATTGACTCTAAAAGTGGGAAAACAATTTCGTATAGTCCTAAATATGTACAAATAAATAATTTAAAAGAAAAACAAATTCTAAACTATTTAATGGCAACTTCTGCTATTCCAATGGTATTTAACCCAGTAAAAATTGATGGAATAACTTATGTTGATCCTATGAAAGCTGATAATGAGCCTTTCACTCCTATTTTAAATTACGATTATGATTTTTTATGTATTGTCCCATTAAATAATTCCCATTTAAATAAGTTTTATCCAAAAGATTTTAATAAACCTATAATCGACTTCTCATGTCCTCAATTATTTAAAATGAAGACTTTAAACATGTTAGATTTCAATGTAGAAAAAATAGATGAATATATATCCTTAGGTTATCAAACAGCGGATTTATTATTCAAATTAATACAATCAAAAAATGATTTACACATGCTTACTTCTAAACAAAAAGTTAATTCAAAGCAATATTATTCTTTAAAAACATTTAACATTCAAGATATAACATTTGATATAATTTCACTAAAACAAATTCAGGAAGAAATAAATAATTGTCTTCCTAAAAAGGAGCAAATAGACTTATG
>CAVHUN010000013.1:0-8843 GCA_963639175.1 uncultured Prevotella sp. | reverse complement strand
ACTTATGGAAGAAATAAAATTTATTCAACAATTTGAAGATATTAATTCACCTTATTTTGGTGGCAGTCTTGCCTATGCTCAAATTTCTTTAAATTTATCTTTATTATGTAAATTATTAGACTTTAAAAGTAAAAACAGTCAAAATAAATCCACCTATTTAAAAATAAAAATGATTGCTAAATCCTTAATATCTAGTTCAAATATCATGATAGATAAAGATGGTGAAATATTCTCCCAAATTAGAAGCTGTAAATCATCTAGTCAAGTAGATGAAATCTTAGAACAAGAATTCCCAAAAAGTGTAGCTTTTCTAGAAAATTTAAATACGATTGATTCATTTATTTCAGCTTTAATTATCGAAACTACATCTTCTTTAAAATATGATTTTGTAATGATAAAAGATTCTTTAATTTCTTGTTATAATAATTTAGTACATATCTTAGAATATGAAGTGAAAAAGACAACATCTAATTCTTTAAAAGAAGAAAGATTTTCAAAGATTGATTCTTTAAGAAAGGAGAACATATAAAACTATGAAAGATTATGTAGAATGGACAGATAAAACTAGACTTATAGACTTAAAAAATAGATTTTGTACTCTTTATAAAAATGAAGATGGCACTATGTTTTATATAGAGCCTTTATATTATCAAGGATTAGAATATTATAAAAATTTATTCCCTAATAAATTTGATGACATTTTAAATGAGATGGATAGACAAGTAAGAAATAATAAATTAGTAGTCTTTACTGGAGATGATGAAGATCCTATCACTATTATTGATGAAGGAATTAAAGCTATTTATTTAACTATCCAAGATATAACTGAAAGAATAAATTTAACTAACGAACCAAAAAGATATAAAACTGATTACACAGATTAATTATGAAAAAGAAACAATTTTTATTAACTTTATCTTTAATTACCTTTAGTTTATTAACAACCTCTTCTTGTTCATTAATTTTTAATATTGGCCCAATTACTTCTTCTAGTTCTTCTCAAACTAGTTCAACAACTAATAGTGTAGACACTTCTATAGATTTAACTAATAACACTAATCCATATTTAAAAGGTAAATCTTATTTCCAAGAAATGAAAAATAATGGATTATACTATACAACACCTAGTCTAGGGGAAAGAAAAATCTTAGTAGTTCCTGTTGCCTTTAAAGGTAGTTCATATTCATCTTATGGTAGTGATGAAACCATAAAAGCTAACTTAGAAAAAACATTTTTCTCTTCTAATAATTCTTATTGGGAGTCAGTAGCTTCCTTTTATAAAAAATCAAGTTATGGAAATTTAACATTTAGTGGTGAAGTATTAGATGTATTTACTACTAGCAAAACTAAAAAGCAATATTTAAGCATGGATTCTTCAGATGCCACTGATTCAATTTGTAACGAAGTAGCTTCTTATTTAGGAGAAGATATATTAAAACAATATGACTCAGATAATGATGGTGTAGTTGATTGTATGTGGTTAGTATATTTAAATAGTTATGATTCTTCAGAAGATTTATTATGGGCATATACTTATTGGAATGAAAATCAAACTCAAAAATTAGAATATTACATTAGAAATTATTCTTGGGCTAGTTATGAATTCACAATCAATTCAACTATATTAGCAAGAACTAATGTAGATGCTCATACTTTCATCCATGAAACCGGCCACCAATTAGGATTAGATGATTATTATTCTTATGATGAATATAAAACTAATAGAGCCCCTGTAGGTGGTCTAGATATGATGGACTCTAATGTTTTAGATCATTCTAGCTTTAGTAAATATAATTTAGGTTGGGTAACTCCAAGTGTTATTGATTCTGAAGGCACTTATACATTAAAACCATTTGAAAGTAGTGGAGATTGTTTAATATTAGCAAGCAATTTTGCTGGTACTTGTTTTGATGAATATTTCATTTTAGAATATTACACTCCAACTGGATTAAACCAATTAGATAGTACTTATAGATATAGATCTTCTTATCCAAAAGGCTTTGATCAATCAGGGTTGAAAATACTCCATGTTGATCAACGTCTTGGAAGATTAGATATAAATACTAGAACATATAAAACAACTTGGGATGGCAATTATTACAACACAGCTGAATTCAATATTCCTACAAATTTAAAACCATATTATTATGAAATAATGAATTCAAATTCTGAATCTAGAAGTAAAGTAAATTCATCTTGGGCCTTAGTTGAATTAGTTCAAGCAAGCGGTCAAACAAACTTAATGACTCATTATTCTCAATCAGTTAATAATGTCGCTACAAATTCAGATTTATTTACTACTTCTTCTAATGTGTTTGGAAAAGATGTATACGCTGATTATATTTCAAATGAAGGTTGGAAATTACCATATCAAGTTGAAATCACATCTTCTGATTCTTCAAAAATGACATTAAAAATTACAAGTATAAATTAACTTACATATGACTTCCTAGTTGATCTAGAAAGTCATTTTAATTTAAAAACAATGGTAAATATTGATTATTTATTGTTTACTTCAATGTTACTTCAATGTCTTTTTGAAGTACTTCAAAGTCTTTAACGCAATTTTATTTTTTGACTATTTGTTTCATATTCTATTTTGTTTCCAACTTTAGTTTGAATAAGGAATTCTTGCTCAACTAAATTTGAAATTATATTTTTTCTAAGATATGTAGAATTTGAAATCTTTAAATACTCTGATATTTCCTTAATAGAACGCTTTTTAGCATAGCAAAAAGATAATACTGAAATATCAAAACGTGTAGTGTTTTTAATCTTTTCTAGTAAAATAATACTTTCATTATCTATATTGACACCATCAGCATAACTTCTATCAGGCAAAACAATAGAAAATTGATTATTTTTAAAATATATAAATGGCTTATGATTTATATCTTCATCTTTATAATCATCCATAATTTTTTCAAATCCAGTACCTTTAGCTTCCATAGCATGACACAAAACAAATATTGCTGATATCAATTCATTTCTTCTTTTTGAAGCAAAAGTATCTAAATCATAAGTTCTTTCTAATTCTTCTTTTCCATAAGGAGAGCCAGGTGAGGAAATTACTATTCTATCTTTAAACATATTCAAGTAAATTGCACTACCTTCAATATAATAATCTTTATGTGCAATAGAATTAATGATTGCTTCAAATAAACTTCTTTTTGGATAAGCATCCATATCGATTCGATATGTGTCTTTTTTAATAAATCCATGGTTCATTCTAAAATCAACATTGTCAAACAAGAATTTATAACAATCAATAGCATTACCACTAAATTCATTGCTAGATAATACAATATTATCTCCCCTAGTTAATCCACTATATAAGGAAAATACAACATGTAAATCCTTTCCATCATAGTTATCTTTAAATAAGTTAGATCCTTTATATAATCTATTTTTTTCATCAAAAAAACCTATAGATTCTAAATCTTTTATTTTCAATTCCTTCCCGACATTTTCAAAATAAAATTTTCTCAATTTAGTAAAATCATCAAAATTAAAAAATATATCAGTAATATCTTTATCATATTTTGGATTAATAGAATACTTGGCCATTTTCATGATTTCTTCAACAGTTGCATAATTAGTATATCCATCCCTACGGATATAAATTAATGGGGCACCCTGCATCTTTAAAATAACTGGCTTAATTTTAGATTCAAATATATAGAAAACAAGAATATATCTTTTTTTATCATTGACAATATATTCCATCACCTTAGATTCAATTTCAGGTAATGTATCAAAATGCTGTTTAATTTGATTGTAAAAAAATATTTTTTCTTTATCTAATTCTCCTAGCTCAAACCCAATTAATTTATTCGTTTTATCTTCTACTCCAACAACAAAATATCCACCTTTTGCATTAGCAAAACCAGCAATTGTTTTCAACCATCCTAATAAATTATCTCTATCTAATCTAGCTTTGGATTCAAAATTACCATTTTCTATATTAAATTCGTTAAAAATATCATTTATCAGCATAAATATCACCTCAAGAAGAGTTTACTTCAATGTTACTTCAATGTCAACTTCAATGTTACTTCAATGTCTTCTAGAAGTACTTCAAAGTCTCATTTTATTAATCAAATATTTGAAAATTTCAAACTCCTAAAATCATGTACAAATTCACTTTGTTTGTAACATTTTTATATGTTACGTTCTAAAAAGTGTGCTGTCACAACACTTTTAGGAACGTAAAAGTGTAATTACATTCACTTTTTTATAACTTTAATTTATAATAATAACGAAAGGAGACTACATATGAAACGTTTAATTATTGATGAACTAGTTAAATGGAAAAATTCATCTAACCGTAAACCACTATTGTTAAAAGGTGCAAGACAAGTAGGTAAAACATATACCTTATTAGAATTTGCAAGAAATTATTATGATAACTATGTTTATTTGCACTTTGAAGGAAATCTTAAAACTTTAAACGAAATCTTCTCTCCAGACTTAAACCCAAAACGTATAATAGAAGAAATTTCAGTTTATTCTAAAAAAACAATTTTACCAAATAAAACACTTATTATATTTGATGAGATTCAAGCTTCAGAGTTAGCTTTAACTTCATTAAAATATTTTGCAGAAGAAGCTCCAGAATATCATATTATTGCAGCAGGTAGTCTTTTAGGAATAGCTATTAATAGAGGCGAATTTTCTTTTCCAGTAGGAAAAATAGATATGCTTACCATGTATCCTCTTTCTTTTAAAGAATTTTTGATAGCAACAAATAATGACAAATTAATTCAAAAAATACTCGATGCTTATAATCAATTAAAACCACTTAATGATGTATATCATAATTTAAGTATAGATTTATATAAAAAGTACCTTGTTGTTGGAGGATATCCTGAAGTAGTAAGAACATATTTAGAAACTAATGACTTAGATTCTGTGCGCGCTGTTCAAGCTGATATTTCAGAATCTTATATATCTGACATGTCAAAATACGCTACTCCAAATGAAACAATAAAAAGTATTGCTATTTTTAACACTCTTCCTTCTCAACTCGCAAAAGAAAATACCAAATTCCAATATGCCACTATTAAAAGTAATGCTCGTGCAAAAGATTATGAGCTTTCATTACAGTGGTTAATTGCTGCTAATGTAGTATTAGAAAACGTCAAAATAACAGAAGGAAAACTCCCTTTATCCATTTATGAACAACTTGATTCTTTTAAGATTTATTATTCAGATGTTGGTTTGCTTTGCTTTAAATCAGGTGTTCTTCCTCAAGACATTTTAATAAATAGCTCCATTTCTGATAAAGCTAGGGGATTACTTGCTGAAAATTATGTCGCTGAACAACTTATTATCCAAGGATACAAATTAAATTATTGGGAATCTAATGGAAGAGCAGAAGTAGATTTCGTAATTCGACAAGATGATTCAGTTATACCAATCGAAGTCAAATCCGCAAATAATGTAAGAGCAAAAAGTTTAAAAATATTTATAGATAAATACGTACCTAAATATTCAATCCGTATTTCTACTAAAAATTTTGGATTTGAAAATGGAATAAAATCTATACCACTTTACGCTATATTTTGTCTATAAAAGTAACAACTTAAATAACTAAATGACTTTCTAGTAACTTCTAGTAAGTCATTTTAATTTTGTAAAAACAATGGTAAATCTTGTTTATTTATTATTTACTTCAATGTTACTTCAATGTCTTCTTGAAGTACTTCAAAGTCTCATTTTATTAATCAAATATTTGAAAGTTTCCAACTTCAAAATTGTGTATATAACTTTAAGAATTCAAAAACGGATTTATAGTACTTAATTTCAAACGCATTATCTTTTATAGATATGTTTAAAATTAAAAACGTTAAATCCGTAAATAGTTTTAATTAGAATATTTCTTATAATCTTTTCCCACTTATTATTAATTTTCCTGATAAGCTAGAAACTTTAGAATTAGAAACATTTCCTTTATTTATTACACATGATCCACTAACTGAACCAAAGTTAAGATTTTCAACATTAGCATCTTCTATTTCTATTTTTCCAGAAACTAATTTAATGTTTAAATTCTTTGAGCTAATATTGTTGATTTCTCCTTTTCCACTAACAAATTTAAGATTCAAAGTTTCAGCTTCAATATTTTTAGCATCTATTTTTCCAGAGACCGAATCAAAAGTAATATTCTTTCCTTTTAAATTTGAAAAGCTCACTTTACTTGCAGTAGACATAATTATAATTTTTTCAAAGTTGCAACTTGATGGTATATATAATTTCAAATTACTAGATTGCATCTTAGAAAAGAAAGACATCTTTGGAGTAAAACGTAAAGCGTAAATTTGATTAGATGTATCTATTGTGTAATTAT
Source organism: uncultured Prevotella sp. (assembly GCA_963639175.1). Taxonomy (GTDB): domain Bacteria; phylum Bacillota_I; class Bacilli_A; order RFN20; family CAG-288; genus Scatoplasma. The sequence continues at coordinate 2,494 of CAVHUN010000013.1, read as the reverse complement.
TAAAATCAGCATCATTAAAGTCAATCTTTATTTGAGAAAGTTCATCAGATGATATTATTTCTAAATTATCGGCTACTAAATTTACTTCAATAGATTTAAATTCACCTTCTTTAATTACTATTTGATTTTTAGCTTTTTCTTTTATAAAGTCTTCAGCTGCTTGATGAGGCGATTTAAGCATATCAATAACTTCTTTTTCAGACATTTGAGCTTGTTTACCTAATTCAAATCTAGCTTCGTATACTTTTACAATTTCATCAATAGATGAACTGCTCAATTTAGAATATTCTTCTTTTAATTCTTTTATATATTCTTCTTTTGTTTCCATAATATTAATCTCCTTTATTTATCTAAGCCTTTTAATAGTTCTTCGGCTTGTTCAAAATTAATTTCTTTGCTTTTAAGTTTTGTTAAGATTTCTTCTTTTGTTAAAACTTTTTCTTGTTCAATCTTGCTAGTAATTCCTAAAGAGGAACATGTTTCATCTAGCATTTTCTTTACTGTAGGATAGGAAATATTTAATTCCTTTTCTATCGTTTTAATATTTCCACCATTTTTTAAAAAAATTAAAACAAAGTCTTGTTCTTGAGGAGTTAATTTATCAAAGATAGATAAACTAAATTTTCCTTTTATAGAAGAAGCACAAGAGGTGCATGTTAATTCACTTGCTATTAATTTTTCTCCACAGACTGGACATTTTTCTAAAATCTTATATTCCATATAGTTACCTTCTTTCAATAAAAGTATATCTCAAAAATTAATATTGTCAATATATGTGATTAATTTTATTAATAGTTTTTACTAAAGTGATTAATTTTATTAATCAAAATTATTGTTTTCAATTAATTTATTCAATTTTGCAATTTTTAATTATCATTTAATTTATTTTCAAATTATTTATATAATATAGAGGTATGAGATTAGACAAATATTTAAAAGTATCAAGACTTATCAAAAGAAGAGAAGTTGCTAAGCAAATCACAGACATGGGATTAGTATCAATAAATGGAAAAGTTGCTAAACCAGCTAGTGAAGTAAAAATAGGCGATAAGATTACTATTAGTGGAGTATCTGGTAAAGTAATCAATGTTTTAGTAACCGATATTAAAAATTACACAACTATAGATAACGCCTCAAATTTATACAAAATAATAGAAGAAGATATATAATATGAAACAAGAAAATAAAAATAGAATGTTTTCTATCCTGTTCTTAGTTATAGCAATTGTTTGTTTTATAACTGCTATTTTAATAATTGTTAATTATGTCAAATTGAGTAGACAACAAGTAAATTTATTTTCAAATTTTATATTAAACTTAGTAAATTATGTTAGATAATATCCTCTTAGAAGTAGAAGAAAATTTAAAAAGATTAAATATATCAAAAGATAAGAAATTTGGATTAGCTTTTTCAGGCGGCCCAGATTCAGTTTTTTTGGCTTACTCTTTATATAAATTAAACTATAAGAATATATATTTAATATATGTAAATTACCACGATTCTAATTTAGTAGATATAGAAGAAAATATAGTAAGAACAACTGCTGCTTCGTTTAATTACAAATTAATAAAAACAGATTACTATATGCCTAATACAGGTAATTTTGAAGATATAGCTAGAAAGTTTAGATATCAATTTTTTAGCATGGTGGAAAAAGAAAATAATTTAGATGGAATATTAATCGCCCATCAGTTAGATGATTTATTATGCACATATATAATGCAAACTTCTTCAAATAGAATAGTTACTTATTACGGGTTAAAAGAAGAAAACTACATTAATAATTCTCATATTTATAGACCAATGTTAAATATCTATAAAAAAGATTTAATTGATTATCTAAATAAAAATAACATTCAATTTTATGATGATTTTACAAATAACAATTTAAATAGAACAAGAAACTACACAAGAATTAATATATTATCTAAATTAGATCATTCCAAATTATTTGAAGAAATTAATTTAAAAAATAAACAGTTAAATTTATTAATTTCTATCTCCAATTCAAATAAAATTTATTATGACAATTATTCAAATTTAGATGGTAATTCTAAATTATTTTGTATTTACAATTACTTGAATACCAACTTTCCTAAGTTAGATTACAACAAATTAATTGCTTTAAGGAACTTAATATTTGAAGGATTAAAAAAGAAAGATACTTCTTCAATTAAATTAGATAATAATCTATCTTTATATAAAGACTATTCTTTTTTCTATGTCACAAATACCATTATTCAAACTAAATATACCTATTCTAATTTAGAAAACAAAGAATACGATTTTAAAGAATTCTACATTGATGTGAAAAGTCTTAATTTAAATCCTAATTATTTTCCTATTACAATTACAACATGTTCAAAAAATATGGTATTTTCCACAAATATCATCAATAATTCAGTTTCTTCTTTTATAAAATCAAATAAAGTTCCTTCTTATTTAAGAAATGTTTATCCAGTTATTTTAAATAGCAAAAACGAAGTAGTATAT
>CAVHUN010000012.1:15047-18236 GCA_963639175.1 uncultured Prevotella sp. | reverse complement strand
TACAATATTAGTCTTTTAGATGATAGCTTAATTGATTATAAAAAATTTTCATTTACAAGTTTATCAACTTATTCAATATGTCCATTTAGATATTTGTTGGATTATATATTTAAAATTAAACCAGGTAATAACACTTTAAATACTGATATAGGGAATATTTGCCATAAATTATTAGAAATTTATACTTCAAATTATAATAATTATTCTATTTCTGGTTTTAAAAATGAATATAAAGATAAATTTAATGATATATGTAATCAAGTTAATTTAGATACATCAAAAATAAATACAAGAGATTTATTTTATTATAAAAAGATGTATGAAGTATGTTTAGATTCAATAGATGATTTAAATGATTTTTTTGAAACATTTTCATTTGATAATTTCTATAGTGAATACGCTTTTTCAAATCAACAAAAAGATGAATGTAAAATTATTAGTTATAACTCTGATATTTTAGATAGTACAAATATCGAAGGTAAAATAGATTTAATATGCGAAAATAAATCTAATAAGAAATTTATTTTGGATTTTAAAACGGGAAATCATGAATATAACGATTCAAAATGTTTAGCTGGAATAGATATGCAGTTAGCATTTTACACATATTCATTAAGTCTAGTTGATGAATTTAAAGACTCTAATATCATGGGTTTTGCATATTATCAAATACCATATAAAAATTATTTATATTCTAAAAATAGAGAAAGTGAAATATCTAGTATTTTCTTTAATAAAGATATGCAATTAGATGTTGAAAAAGAAGAATATAGAAAATATTTAAAAAATCCAACTAAATCAAATTTAAAAGATAGGGATGAATATTTTAAGCAAGTATTAAATACATTAACTAATTTAGTTGAAAATATTAAATCGAATAATTTTAAAGTGACTAAAACAATAGTAAGAAAAGAAGATATGTGTTCATATTGTCATTTTAAAGATTGTTGCTATGTAAATATTTCAGATGAAAAGCAGATTAATCAAATTGGCAATAGTCAAAATGAAGAAGAAGATGAAGATTAGTGGGGTAAAAATATGAATTTAGATGAAGATCAATTAAAAGGAAGAAATGAATCTGGTAAAAATATTTTAGTATCTGCTGGAGCTGGGGCAGGTAAAACTACAGTCTTATCTGAAAGAGTTATTAGAATATTAGATGAATATATTGTAAAAAAAGAGAATGAAAGTGAACAAGAAAAAGGCAATATTTTACGTTTGTTAATTTTGACATTCACAGATAATGCAGCTAGATCAATGGCAAGAAAAATTAAAAAAGTCATTGTTGAAAAGATAGAAAAAGAGCCAGAAAATCTCCATTTAAAAGAACAATTGAAAATGATTGATTCAGCTTATATAACAACATTTGACTCTTTTTATTCTAAAATTGCTAAGAAATATTTCTACAAATTAGGAATAAATAAAGATTTTCAAATAGGAAGTGAGACAATATTTTACATTGAATTAAATAAGATAATTGATAAAGAATTTGAACAATTATATTCAACTAATAATGAAATCTTTTTAGAATTATTAAATAAATTCACCTTAAAAAATGACGATAGTATAAAAAATTTAATCATTCAAATTGTAAATGGTCAAAACAAAGTTAATTCAGATCAAACTAATTTAGAAGAATATTTAAATAAACCCATAAATATTGAATTTGTCAATAAGTTATATGATTCATTTTACTTTGATTTTTATAAATCGATAGAAAACTTTTATAATTTATTAAATAAAGATTCTTCAAATTACAACAAATATAAAAAATTCATTGAATATAATAAAGAAAATTTATCAAAGTATAAAGAATGTTCTTCTTTTGATGATTTAGTTAAATTTTATAAAATAATTCAATTACCTTCTTTAAAAGGCGCTTTAAAAGAAACTGAAGACGATACTGCTTTAAAGCCTCAATTTAATTTATTAAAAGATGAATTAAAAAGTAAAAGTGAGAAATATTTAAATATATTATCTAAAAAAGATTGTTTAGATTTATTTACTGCTAACAAAAAGTATTATGAATTTATTTATAATTTAGCTTATAAAATAAATAAGAAACTAGATGAATTTAAAAAGAAAAATAATTTATTTACATTTTCAGATATTCAAAATAAAACTGTCAATTTAATTACAAATGATGAAGAAGTAAAAAATCAATTAAAAACTAGCTTTGATGAAATAATGGTAGATGAATATCAAGATAATAATGATATTCAAGAAAAATTATTAAACGCCATATCTAATAACAATTTATTTATGGTAGGGGATGTAAAACAATCTATTTATGGATTTAGAAATTCTAAACCTGAATATTTTGCAACCAGATATTCTAAATATAAAAATAATTTAGATGAAAAAGATAAAGGTGTTGTTATTGATATGAATAATAATTATCGTTCAACTAGTTTTATCTTAAGTAGTGTAAATTCTATGTTTAGAAATTTAATGATTCCTGAATTTGGAGGGATTAATTATTCTAAAGAACATATTATTAATCCTAAAAATAGCAGTTATAATTTGTTAGAAAACAAATTAAAACCTAAGATAATTAATTATTATTCATCAAAAGAAATTAACAAAGAAGAAGTAAATGGTGTAAAATTTAGGCTTTCTAATTCTTTAAAAGTTGAAGCTGAAATAGAAATAGTTGCTCAAGATATCATTAATAGAATTAATAACAAAGAAAAAATAGGCTTTTCAAATGATAGAGTTAATAAATATGAAGGTCATGAAGTATCTTTTAAAGACTTTTGTATATTATGTAGAAATACAACTAAATTTGACGCTATTTCTAAAGTCTTTAAAAAATATCAAATACCATTAAAAATTGAAGGGGATGAAAATATTAATGTTCAACAAATTGTTATTGTAATTAAAAACTTGATGCTTTTATATGCTTATTTAGGCCTTAATTATGATAAAAAGGTAGAACATTTTAGTGAATTTAAAACTAGTTTAGTTAGTTTATTAAGATCTCCATTAATTAAATGCGATTCTAATAAACTTATATCGACATTTTTAAAAGATAATAAGCCTAATGATAAATTTGATGATGTTGAAATAGTTAAGATATTAAGAAAAATTTTAAAAGAATATTCAAGTTGCGATTTGTATTTTGTCTTTAATAAGATAGCAAATGAAATTGATTTGTATAATTCAATAAAAGATTTTTATAATCCAATA
>CAVHUN010000012.1:0-15037 GCA_963639175.1 uncultured Prevotella sp. | reverse complement strand
AAGTATTGTTAATATAGAAAATTATTTAGAAGAATTAAAAATCATGTCTAAATTAAATTATTCTTTTGAAGATATTATTTATTATTACAACAAAATATCTAAAGAAGATATTAAATCAAAATTGAAAATTACAAATACTATTGAAGACGCAGTAACTTTAACTAATATTCATAAGTCTAAAGGACTTGAATATAATATTGTATATTGTTTATTTAATTTCACTAAATATAATTTATCTACTAAAGATAAAGGTTCTAGAAATTTCTATACAAATCAAACTGGATTATATTTACCATATACTAGATACGATAAAATTGAAAATGAAGATTCAACTAAATGTCCTTTTGACATTTATTTAAGCCAAATAAATGAAGATAAGCTTAAACAAGAAGAGATAAGATTATTCTATGTTGAATTAACTAGACCTATATTTCAATATATATTTGTAAATTATAAAAATGAAAATGAAATTACAGATATTTCTAAATGTAAATCATATTCGGATTTGCTTTCATTTAGTGGATATGTATTTGATAAAGACTCAACTATTGAAATAGATGTAGATAAATTATCGAAAAATAATGTTAAGTTAAATAATATTTCTAATCCAATTAATAAAATTGATGTTAATTTCATATATAAGAAATTAGAAAATGTTAAATATACTACCTTAAAAGAGGGTGAAACTAGTTCTTCTAAAATAGTTCATCAAAATAAAGAAATTGTTGAATTTGGTGATAAATTACATAATATTTTAGAAAATATGTCTATTAAAAACCCTAATTTAAAATTACTTTCAAATGAAGATGATAAAGTTAAAAAACTAATCAATAATTTCTTGAATTCTGAATTAGTTAATAAATATAAAGATTATGAAGAATACCACGAATTTGAATTCTACGATGAAGAAAACGATTCTTTTGGTTTTATGGATTTATTGTTAGTAGGTGAATCTGATTTTGTAATTATTGACTATAAACTAAAGAATTTAGATGATGATCATTATGTCTTACAATTAAAAAATTACAAAAAGCATGCTGAGAAAATATTTTCAAAGTTAGGAAAGTGTTATTTATATTCCTTAATTGATTCCAAGTATAAAGAAATTTGTTAAAATATATAAGGTATGTCAGAATTTGAAGATTTTAATATTGAAGAAGCAATTAATTATCTAAAAGATGGATATGTTATTAAGACAAATCCTAAATCATTTCAAACTAAAACTATGTTCTTTTTGAAAAATGATAAAGTGTATTATTACACATCAAATTTTCAAGCACCAATTAGTTTAGAAGAATTCAAAAATGAATTTAGTTCTTATTCTTTTTCATTGTGCTTAAATGATGAAACAGTAGTTGATCCTAAAAAAGATGAGGAGTATTACTCATGGGGCAAAAAGATGTAAGTTATTTATTATTTGATATTGGAAATACTTCTTTTCATATTTATTATTCTAAAAATAGTAATTTATATACTATTAGAGGAGAAGATAATTTAAAAGAATTATTTTTAAAAGAGAAGTTTGAAAAAGAATCTTTAATATATATTTCTTATGTTAATACAATTAAATTAAATCAATTAATTAAATTGTTAAATCAAAATGAATTTAAAAATTATACAATAATTGATAGTTCTAAACTTGATAAGAAAATAAAAGAATTAGGTTATCAAATAGATAATTTAGATGTATTAGGTGAAGACATGCTATTTGATGTACTTGGAGTAGATTCAACTTGTTTAGTAGTTGATTATGGGACTGCAAGTAAATTGATTTTATTAGATGAAAATAAAAAATTAGTAGGTGGATCAATTGGCCCAGGGCTTAGATTAATAAATAGATCTTTAGATGTTTCTACTGAAAAACTAGAGACATTTAAAGTAGATGTTCCACCTTACTTATTTTCATTAAGAACTGATGAAGCGATTAATTCAAATACCACTTATGGAGAAGCATTTAAAATAATTGGTTATTATAATAAATGCAAACAAGATTATCCTTTGCTAAAATTAATAATTAGTGGTGGAGATGGGAAAATTATAAAAGCTAGCTTAAATAAGTTAAACTTTTATGAATTTGAATTTGATGAATTAATTATTTTTAAGGGGATATCAAAAGTGTTTGATTTAAATATTGATTTTAGAAAGTACGAGGGAAAATAAAATGAGTGAATTTGATTTTAAAAATGAAGGTTTAAAATATTATGATGAAGCCTTACAAACTTTAAAAGAATTTGTCAGCATAAATACAATTAATGATCAACAAACAGTTACAAAAGAACATCCATTTGGACTTGGAGTAGAAAAAGGACTTGATTATGTTGCTAAATTAGGAGAAAAATTAGGCTTTAAAGTAGATAGATGTGATAATTATGCTACTGAATTATCTATTGGAGAAGGTCCTATTGTTGATATATATGCTCATGCAGATGTAGTACCAGTCTCTAAAAACTGGAAAACTGACCCTTTTTATCCAACTATTAAAGATAATGTCATGTATGCAAGAGGATCATCTGATGATAAAGGACCTCTAGTTAGCTGTTTATATGGTTTAAAGCTTATTAAAGATAAGATTGGAATTGATGGCTATAAAGTTAGATTTATTGTAGGTGGAGATGAAGAAAGAGGTTCAGCTTGTTTAGAACATTATTTCCACGTTTTGAAAAAAGAATATCCTAGTTTTGGTATCTCTCCTGATGCTGATTATCCTTTAATTTATGCTGAAAAAGGAATTTATTCATATCAATCTGACTATAATATTGATTTAAAAGGGATCGAAGATTTCAAATTTGGTCAAGCTTTAAATGTCGTTTTAGATGAAGTATCTATAAAAGTTGATGATTCATTTAATAATGTAGTTAAAAAGTATCAAGAAGAACATAAAGAAGTAAAAGTAAATCTTGAAAATAATGTTTTAACAATAAAAGGTAAAGCAAGCCATGGTTCTGTACCTTGGGGTGGAGTAAATGCTGGTTTACATTTATTAAATTTATTATCTTCATATTTTAATAATCCAATCTTACATGATATTTATTCAAATTATGAAATTGGAGATGGTAAACCATTTAAAGGTGATTTTTCAAGTAAATATTTTGAAGGTTCATCATATTGTGTTGGAAAAATTGTTTATTCAAATAAAAAATTATCTTTATTTGTAAATATGAGATTACCTGAAAATACCACTGCTGAATTTGCTATAAATAATGTAAAAGAAAATACAAAATGCGATGCAATTGAATATTTAGGTGGTTCAGATGGATTTATGATTGATCCTGAATCGGAATTTATTCAAACATTGTTAAAAGTTTATCAAGATCACACAGGTGATTTAAAATCTAAACCACTTGCAATTGGGGGAGGAACTTATTCAAGAGAAACTAAAAACACTGTTGCATTTGGTATGGAATTTCCTAATGTAGATACTTTAATGCATCAAGATGGGGAATTTTTAAGATTAGATGATTTTAAAGTTAGTATTGGAATATATGCTGAAGCCATTTATAAAATGGGACAATTAGCAAAAAAGAAAAATAAATAATATGAGATTAAGACATAAAGATTGGGCTCAACCACTTGTTGATGCAAATAAAGATAAAGCCTATAACATGGAAGATATTTCTAAAGAAGAAATATTTGAAATTGATCAATTAGAAATTGGTTCTGGATTAGGTGGATTTATTATTAAAAAAGCTTATTTAAATCCTGATGTTAAATTTTTAGGTGTAGAAGTATGTTTTTCCGCTTATGCTACTAGCTTAAAAAAGATGATTACATTTGAAAACGAAAACAATTGTAAATTAGATAATCTTCACTTTTTTAACGCTCCAATTGAAAAATTATTTGAAAAGATTAAACCTGAATCATTAGATGTTATATATCTTAATTTTAATGATCCATGGCCTAAAAAAAGACATAACAAAAGAAGACTCACTTTTCCAACTCATTTAGAAGAATATTATAAATTACTTAAAAAGGGTGGAAAAGTCTTATATAAATCAGATAATGATTTATATTATGAAGATTCTAAAAAATATTTTGATGAATTTAAAAAATTCAAGACAACATTTATCGATGATTATGTTGAAATTGAAAAAGATGATGTAGAATCTGAATATGAACATAAATTCCGCTCTAAAGGAAATAAAATACATAGAATAATTGCAATAAAAGAATAAATATGAATTACAAAGGAAGCTTATATTTTAATTATCCTGCATTTAATGACACCATATTCATTGTTATTGATAATGAAAGTGTAGCTGATAATATCGTTAAAAATGGCGATTTTGTTGGACTATATAAAAATGACAAATTAATTGGTGTTAATATTTTTAATTCAAATAAATATATTAAATTAAAAATTAATGGTCAATTAAAAGCTATAAATCCTCCTTTACAAGTTCTTTTTAATTCTATAATTAGCGCCTATTTAAATGAAGATGTCGAACTAGTTAATTCAGTTGATTTACTTGCAAAAGTAGTATCAAAAAAAGAAGATAACTATATTATTAATATAGGTGATAATAAAAATCAAATCGCCTCTAGTTTAACTAACATTGATGATTGTATAAATAAATATGTTTTAGTAGTAAATAAAGATGCATTTTTAGAAAATGGTGATAATGCTAGTAAATATATCTTAAAAGATGCTTCTTATTTAATAATTGGTGTTGAAGATGAAGAATTTATCAATCAGGAAGTAGGAACTCCTACTTATTTTGTCATGTAAGATGAAAATTATAAAAGTTAACGTTCATCAAATTGTTGATTTATTGCTTAGAAAAGGGGATATTGACACTAGATTTTACAATATCGCTAATATGGCACTTGGAACAAAAATCCATCAAAAGTATCAAGATAGTCAACTTACAAATTATGAAGCAGAAGTTAGTTTAACTCATCAATTTGTTTTAGATGATTTTATTTTACAAGTAAGTGGGAAAGCTGATGGTATAATTACTAATTCAAAAGATGATGTGACAATTGATGAAATTAAAACAACATCTGATGAATTAGAAAATTTTTATAATCAACAAAAAGATTGGCATCTTGGTCAAGCTATGTTTTATGCATATATGTATGCATACGATAATAAATTAGATAAAATCAAAGTGCAATTAACATATATTTCTCAACTTAGTTATATTAAAAGACAACAATATTTATTTTTTAAAACTTTTAAAGAATTAGAAGAAGAAATTAATATCTTAGTTGATAAGTATGTAAAATTTTTAAAAATAATCGATAAATTCCAACTAAATTGTTATGAATCTATATATAATTTAGAATTTCCATTTGAAAATTTAAGAAAAGATCAAGATAAATTGATGGATTTTGTTTATAAAAAAGGCATGAGTTCTTCAATTTGTTATATTCAAGCAAAAACTGGTATTGGAAAAACTATTTCAAATATATATCCATTTTTAAAGGTTTTAAATGAAAAAAAGTTAGAGAAGATATTTTATTTAACTAGTAAATCATCAATTAAAATGGTGGCATTTAACACTATAAAATTACTTGAAAAGAATGGATTAAATATAAAATGTTTAGTCTTAACTAGTAAAGAAAAGATCTGTCTAAATGATAAAAAAGGACACTGTAATGTTGATGAATGTCCATTTGCAAAAGGGTATTATGATAAAGTAAATGAAATTATAGTTAATAGTTTATATGAAAATAATTTATTTGATTTAGAGAAAATCCTTCAAATTGCTCAAGAAAATCAAATATGTCCATTTGAATTTCAACTTGATTTAGCAAATTATTGTCAATTTATTATAGGAGATTACAACTACTTATTTGATCCTCACGCTAAATTAGAAAGATTTTTTGCTACTGCTGGATTAATGCCTTCTTATTTACTCTTAATTGATGAAGCTCATAATTTACCAAGTAGGGTAAATGATATGTTTTCTATTTCAATAAAATACACTCAAATATTAGATGCTTATAATTATGTAAAAGAATTGAAATATTCAAAAAGACAAGAAAAATTAGTTGAGGCTATTAAAAAACTTGGGATTTATTTTATGTCTTTTAAAAATATTGAGCCGTATTCTTCTAATTATCCAAATATTTATAAATTAGATGAAGTGCCTTTTGAATTATTGGAATTAGGGGATGAATTTGTTAACGCTAGCAAAGAATATATTAAAAAGCAAAAAATTGTTGAAGATGTATTAAATAATTTAATGTTTTTATTTCAAGATATGGCAAATTTACCAAATGGTGATCCTAATTGGTGTATATATTTTGAATATGATAATTCAAATAATGTAGTTTCTTTTAATATGGTGTGTGTAGATTCTTCTAATTTAATAAAAAACAATTTGAATTATTTTAATGCCAGCTCTTTATTTTCTGCTACTTTATCTCCAAAGAATTATTTTATTGATTTACTTGGGGGAGATAGATTTTCATCTAATTTATATCTTCCTAGTTCATTTCCAAAAGAGAATCAGCTATTAATTGTAAATCCATTTATTAAGACTTTTTATAATTCTAGAAAGAACTCTATTCAATATATTATTAGATGTGTATTAATTACTATTTCTAAAAAGGTCGGAAATTATTTGTTATTTTTCCCATCATATGAATACATGATGTTATTTAAAAAAGAATTTGTAAATACTCTCAATATTGATATCTATTATCAAGAAAATAATATGTCAGAACAAAAAAGAGAAGAATTTTTGTCTCATTTTGTTAAAAAACCTAATAAAACATGTTTAGGAGTAGGAGTACTTGGAGGAGTCTTTTCAGAAGGAGTGGATTTAAGTGAAGATCGACTTATTGGGGCATTTATTGTCTCAGTTGGTCTTCCTAAAATTTCATTTTTAAATGATTATACTTTTAATTATTACAAAGAAAAATACGATGAAGAAGTTGCTTATGATTACACTTACACATATCCAGGAATAAATAAAGTATTTCAAGCAAGTGGAAGAGTAATTAGAAGCGAAAATGATAAAGGCATAATTATGCTAATTGATACTAGATATATTTCAAATAAGTATCAAAATTTATTAGAAGACAATTTTGAAAATATATATAATTTGAACAAAGACGTTAAATTAGATACAATAATAGAGCAGTTTTGGAAACAATATGAATAATTACGATTTAAAACACATTAGAAATTTCTGTATTATCGCCCATATCGATCATGGTAAGTCAACCTTAGCAGATAGAATTTTAGAATTGACTGGGGCAGTAGCAGTTAGAGATTTAAAAGAACAAATGCTAGATGATCTTGAATTAGAAAGAGAAAGAGGCATTACAATTAAATTGAACGCTGTAAGTTTAAATTACCATGCTAAAAATGGTGAAGACTATCTTTTTAATTTAATTGATACTCCAGGCCATGTTGATTTTACTTATGAAGTAAGTAGATCACTAGCAGCTTGTGAAGGAGCAATATTAGTAGTAGATGGAACTCAAGGAGTTCAAGCTCAAACTCTTGCTAATACATATTTAGCGTTAGAAAATGATTTAAGCATCATCACAGTTATTAATAAAATGGACTTAGCTACCTTTGATTTAGATAGAACTAGAGTTGATCTAATTGAAACTTTAGGAATTGATCCAGAAGATACAGTCCCTATTTCAGCAAAGACTGGTCAAGGAGTTGAAAATCTACTTGAATTAATAGTTAATAGATTACCTAGTCCAGTTGGAGAAGTAGATAAACCATTACAAGCTTTAGTATTTGATTCTAAATTTGATCCATATAGAGGAGTTGTTGTTTTAATAAAAATAAAACAAGGTGAAGTAAAAGTCGGCGATGAAATTTATTTTATGGCCTCTAAAAAATCATATAAAGTAGAAGAAGTTGGAATTAGAACCCCAAAAGAAATAAAAACTAATTCATTAAAAGTTGGGGAAGTTGGCTATTTAACTGCTCAAATAAAAGATATTAAAGATATTGTAGTTGGCGATACTATTACATTAGTAAATAATAAAGCAAGTACACCTCTACCTGGATATAAAAAGATGCTACCAATGGTATATGCTGGTTTATATCCTTCTGATAATAAAGATTTTGAGAATTTAAGAACAGCTTTAGAAAAATTAGCCTTAAACGATTCGTCTTTAGTATATGAACCAGAAAACTCTGATGCTCTAGGTTCAGGCTTTAGATGTGGTTTTTTAGGCTTATTACATATGGATGTAATTCAACAAAGACTTGAAAATGAATACGATCTAGATTTAATTTGTACAGCTCCTTCAGTTTTATATAATATCTATTTAAAAGATGGAACTTCTTTAGTCTTAGATAACCCATCTAATTTCCCAGATCCTACTACAATTAGTAGATGTGAAGAACCATTTGCTGAAGCTAATATTATTTCTCCTAGTGAATATATGGGACCAATAATGAATTTATGTCAAGCAAGAAGAGGAACATATAAAGCCACTGAATTTGTCGATGATAAAAGAGTGAAATTAACTTATAAGATGCCTTTAAGTGAAATAATTTTTAACTTCTTTGATAAATTAAAATCAATTACTGCTGGTTATGCTTCTTTATCATATGAATTATTAGGCTATGAACCTTCTGATTTAGTAAGAATGGATATTTTACTTAATGGTGATATAGTAGATGCATTGACTACTATTGTATATAGAGGCTCTGCATATAAAAAAGGAAGAGCAATTGTTGATAAATTAAAAGATGTTATTCCTAGACAACAATTTGAAATTCCTGTTCAAGCTGCAATTAATGCAAAAATTATTGCTAGAAGTGATATTAAAGCTGTTAGAAAAGACGTCTTAGCTAAATGCTATGGTGGAGATATTACAAGAAAGAAGAAATTACTTGAAGCTCAAAAAAGAGGTAAAAAGAGAATGAAAGAATTTGGTAAAGTTCAAGTTCCTCAATCCGCCTTTATTGCTGTATTAAGTATTGATGATTAAAGCTATTTTTCAAATTGAAAGGTAGCTTTTTTAAACGAGAGATTAAAAAAGGTGAGTGTTAAAAAGTTGGTAAGATTAGTTAAAAAATATGTCAAATTGAAAATCATGGGAATAAAACATTGAAAATAATGGGAATTTTGAATTGAAAATCATGGGAATTATTTACTAGGAAGGCTTAACAATGATAATTAGAGGTATTTTAAGAAACATATCATCTGAAACTTTTTAAAGTAAATAATTAATAATATTGAGTAGAATCATGAAAATATTATAGATGAAAAGTTACTTATTTATTATTTATATTAATTAAAAACTATTATAAAAATGAGCCTTTAAAAAATCTTGACTAGTGCTACAAGCACAAAAATGCAGCAGTTCATTTTGCTGCTTTTTTAGTTAATTTAATTTTATTTTAGATTTAAAAAAACACTTGTATTGTAAGGGTTTTCATAGCTAACTAAAGATTAGAATACTATCTAATTAGTTAGTAAACTAACAATTTGAAACTTAGTTAGGTATCTAATTATTCTAAAAAAGCAATGATACTATATTTAAGCATATTGAATGTTTAAGAAAGGTTTTTGTAAATGAAAAAAAGTAAATTGTTGTTAACTAGTTTAGTAAGTTTAATTTTAATTGGAGGAAGTCTAGCAAGTTGTGCTCCAATTGTTAAATATGATTCATCTTCAAGTGACAATGTAAATCAAACTAGTTCTTCTAAATCTAGCCAAACTAAAGATAGTTCATCTTCAAAAGAAAGTGAAGTAAGTCAAGATTCATCTAAAAGTTCTTCTAATGATTCTTCTAAATCTTCATCATCTAATTCTTCAAGTTCATCTTCTTCAAAAGTTAAAAAAAAATACACTGTAAAATTTAATACTAATAACCATGGGGAAGTTAAAGATGTAGAAGTAATTGAAGGTAATAAATTAAGTCAACCTAGTTATGATGTATCTGCATATAAAAGTGAAGTATTTAATGGCTGGTATTTTGAAGAAGGTTTAATTAATAAAGTTAGTTTTCCTTTAGAAGTTACAAGTAATATTACTTTATATGCCTCATTTACAACTCCTATTTCTCAAGGAATTGAATTTAGCAAGACTTTAGGTTACCAAGAAGGTATTGCTTTAGAATTTAATAAAGCTAGCGGATTAAATAATTATTCTGTTTATTATAAAGAAGCAGGCCAAGATGATTCTAAATATATCAAGATTGATGGCATGTTAATAAGAGATTATTCTACTTATATAAGAGCAGATATAATTGGTCTAAAACAAGGAAGTTATGATGTGAAAGTAGTTGGATCTAATGGCACTAATGATTTAGAAAATATCTTTGGTGAAGTAAAAAGTATCAATGTTATTTCTCATTTAAGAGAAGGATATGCCTTTACTTCTTCTATTTGCCCTGGTGCTTATAATTTTGATGGTACATTAAAAGAAAATGCGATAGTTTTATATGTTACAAACGATAATATTGATACTATTTCTTTAAATAATGGAAAAGCTACATATACTGGATTATCTAGTATATTATCTGGAGCATGTTTAAAATTATTAACTAAACCATTAGATATTAGAATTATTGGAAATATTACTAATGCAACTATTGTAAGTGATGGTTTAGTAATTGATGGAAATAAAATGACATATTCAAAAGGAATCACTTTAGAAGGTGTTGGCAATGATGCTGCAATAAAAGCTGGTGTCATGTTTAAAGGAACTAAATATGGTGAAGTTAGAAATTTAGCATCTTATGAAAATGGCTCAGCTAAAGATGATGCATTTGGCTTTGAACAAACAAATGATTATATGTGGGCTCATAATCTAGATATATTCTATGGTAAGAATTTAGGTGGAGATAAAGATAAAGCTAAAGGCGATGGTTCGTTAGATTGTAAGTCTACTGACCATGTAACAGTTAGTTACAATCATTTCTATGATTCAGGAAAAGCTAATTTATTAGGAATGGGAAATGATAGTGGACATTTTGCATCATATCACCACAATTATTATGATAATGCTGATTCAAGACAACCAAGAGTAAGAGATTATACAGTTCATGTTTATAATAACTATTTTAAAAACATTTCTAAATATTGTATTGGTAATGCTAAACAAGCTAATATTTTCTCTGAAAATAACTACTTTGATAATGTAAAGTATCCTTATATTACTGGAAGTCAAGGACATGATATTAAAGATGATGGTTCTTCTACTTTATCAAAAGAAAAAGGTGGAGTTACTAAAGTATATGGTGATGTTTATAATGGTGCTAATACAAAAACATCTTACCAAGATAATTCATCTAATTTTGATTATTATTTAGCTAGTTCAAGAGATGAAGTAGTACCTTCAACAGTTTTAGCTAAATCAGGTGAAGCTTA
Source organism: uncultured Prevotella sp. (assembly GCA_963639175.1). Taxonomy (GTDB): domain Bacteria; phylum Bacillota_I; class Bacilli_A; order RFN20; family CAG-288; genus Scatoplasma. Next base: position 3,738 of record CAVHUN010000012.1, on the reverse strand, counting down.
TTCTAATTTTGATACAGCAAGTGATTTTTACACATATAATGTTCAATCAGCTGAAGATGCTAAAAATTCAGTATTAGCCTATTGTGGAAGAGTAGAAAAAGGCGATATTCAATACGAATTTACAACATATGATTTTAACGATGATAGATCTCATACTAGAGAAGCTGGATTAGATGATATTTTAAATAATTACACATCTAAAATGGTAAAAGCTGGATTAGGTGATAATAATAGCTGTGTAATTAATGCTACTGGCTCAAGTGGCTCTCAAGATTCAGGAAGTGGAGATTCAGGTGATACTAGTAAAGATCAAACTCCTATAACTGGTTCAATTACTCATAATTTTGCGACTGATGGATTAACATCTAGTGTATTTACAATAAGCGGTACATTAAAAAACAAATTAAACTTCACATATGCAGGAGTTAGTTATACTCAAGCTTTAAAAATGGAAACTTCAACTAGTATTACATTTACTTTAGAAAAGGAAATGAATATTACTATATTAGCTGATGGTGCAGATAATAAAGCAATTAAAATAGATGGTAATAAATATGCAGTAAGTAGTAATCTAATTACAACTAAATTAGCTGCTGGAGCACATACTATTACAAAAGGCGATTCATTTAACATTTATTTAATTTCACTTAGTGAGGTAGAATAATGGTCAAAAATAAAAAAATATTAGTCGTTTCAACTTTTATTTTACTAGTTGGGACAAGCATTTGTAGTTGTGCTAATTTATCTCCTGATATTTCAAGTACATCTTCTAGTCAAAATAGTTCGTTTTCTTCTAATTCAATTTCTAATAATAGTGTAGAATCTACTTCTTCAAGTAAAGTAGATTCTAGTAATAATTCTTCTAAGAATAGTCCTACTTCTACAACTTCTTCTAGTAAAGATAGTTCATCTATTTTAAGTAGTTCTACTAGCTCATCTAGTGAACCTATTATTACTTATGAAGTTAGTTTAGAAGTAGAAGGAAAGGTAACTACTTTAACAGTAAATAAAGGACAAGAAGTAGGAGAATTAGATAGACCAACTAAAGATGGGTATTATTTTAAAGGTTGGCTTTATAATGGTAATTTAATATCTTTTGATACAAAAATTAATTCAAATATGCATTTAGTTGCCTTATTTGAAGAATTATCTAAAGATAGTATTAATATTTCTTGTAATGGGTTATTAAATCAAATAGATGTAAGTTGGACTAAATATGAAGGTGCTACAAATTATTTAGTATATTTTTGTAAAAATGGTACTTCTAATTATGAATTATTAGATTCTAACTTAGTCCAAGTAGATAATTTACGCGCTTCAATTATTGGAATTGAAAAAGGATATTACGATGTTAAGGTAATTCCTGTAGTTAATAATTCTGCTCTTGAAAATTTAAAAGGTGTTGAACTATCTATTAAAGTTAATGAATATGATAAGACAGGGTATGCTCATTTTAATGCAAGTGAAGGAGTAGGAGCTTATAACAATAACGGCACATTAAAAGAAAATGCAGTTAGAGTATTTGTAAATGATTCAAATAAAAATACATTAATAACTACAATTGATGGAATTACATATACTGGATTAGGTGAATTGATTTCTAATGCTTCTAAAATTAATAAACCACTAGATATTGTATTTACAAGTCAAATTACAACTGATCAATTTAAAGAAAAATCATATAGTATTTCAGATTTATATAATGAATATGAAGGTAAATACGAAATATTAAATGGTGCAATAACTAAATTATCAACAGCAGGAAAAGAATACACTGGTACAAAAATTGATAATCCTAATGTTATTTATTCAACTGAAGGAAAAGGGGCCTCTAGTTCATATACAAATATGATGTATGTAAATGATGCTAAAAATATCACCATTGAAGGTGTATTTGGAAGTGGATTATATCAATGGGGATTTGACTTTAAAAACTGCAATTCAATTGAAGTTAGAAATTTATCTTTTAAAGATTATCCTGAAGACGCCATTGGATTTGAAAGTGGAGATAATTCAACTGCTACAAAATATGGAAGATATTTTTTCCATCATAATGAAATATATAGAGGAAAATGTAACTGGGCATTTGAATCAGATAAGAATGAAGGAGATGGTGGATTTGATGTAAAAAGAGTAGGTAATGTCACTTGCTCATATAATAAATTCATTAAATTACATAAATCTGGATTAATTGGATCTTCTAATGATTCAATTACTTACAACTGTTCTTATCATCATAATTTCTATAATCAAGCTGAATCTAGATTACCTTTAGGTAGACAAGCTAACATGCATTTTTACAATAATTATTATTACTATACTGGTACAAGCCAAGATGTAAGAGCTAATGGATACATGTTATCTGAAAATAACTTCTTTTTCAAAGTTAAAGAACCTCAAAAGATAGATTCAACAGGTAAAATTAAATCCTATAATGATATTATTTATGCATCTAATAAAGAATCTCAAGCTACTAAAGTAGAATCAAGAACAACTAAGATAGAAAATACTTGTAATCCAATTGGAACTGATTTTTCTAATTTTGATCAAGATGAAAAATTGTTCTATGGAGTAAGTACTTCATCTTTAGAAAACTTCTTAGATACAAAAGATGTTCCTTCTTATGTAAAAGAAAATTCAGGATATTCATCTTCTTATACTTCTACTTTAACTCCATCTAGTTTAACTGAAGGGGATTTTAAAGGAAGTATAATAGATAAAAATACATCTTATGATATGAATAATTATAGTTTTGATGAAACTAATCCAATATTAATTTATACATCTGATGGCGCAGGAAATCCTAGAAAAGAAATAAAGACTTATACAAATAAGTTAGGAGTTACTTATAAAGATAAGACTTATAATATAGGTGCTAAATTTGATTCATTTAAACCAGGATGTTTATTTAATATCTCTAAAAAGATGAAATTAACAGCCTTAGTAAGTCCAGTTGACACTTCTATTTCAAATATAACTAGTTATTGTTTAAATGGTAATGAATATCAAACTAATTCTAATTTAATAAAAGTTGAATTAGAAAAAGGAAGTTATGAATTATCTATTTCTTCTTTAGAAAATAAATTTTATCTATATTATGTTGAATTAGAAGCTATATAAAATAACTTTTAAATATTAAGAACTATTCTTTTAAAAGGGAATAGTTTTTAATTTTGTAATTTTTTAGTATATATTTAGTAGCTTTTTATTGTTTAGACAAATTAAAAATAATATAATGAAATAGAGGTTAATTATGGCAGATACAAACGAAATAAAATTTAGTGAAGACATATATGCAACAAAAGATGAAGTAATGGAAAAATTAAACATCTACAATGTTGATTTTATATGGAATAAAATTTTAGATTACAGAAAATTATTTGCTAAAACCTTAGAATTAAATGATGTAGATAAGACAAAATTTTGCTTAACATATACAAAAAATCTAATCTTAAAAGTTACTAAATTAGAAAGATTATTTACAAAAGCTATACTAGAATATTCTTCTTTAATTAATAATGCTAAAGTTGGATATAGAATATCTAAATTATCACAAATATTAGAAATATTAATGTCTAATAATGGGGTAAATCAATCAACTTCATTTTTATCTAATCTAGTTACAAATAGTTTATCTACAATTCCAAATGATTGTATAATTATTGATAATTATTCTAAATGTTTAAAAATAATTGAAAAATTAGAAGATAAACCAATTACTAAAGAAGATATAAATAG
>CAVHUN010000011.1:0-45187 GCA_963639175.1 uncultured Prevotella sp. | reverse complement strand
AAAATTGATAATGTTAAAGAATTATCTATAAAAGAAAAAGTTATTCAGTTTTTAAATGAATTTAATATTCAAATTGATAAAAAGAATATTCAAATTCAAATAAATGGCGATGATTTTAAAGTGAATATGAATGAAGATGATTTAGAATATTTAATTAAAAATTTAGTTGAAAACGCAGTTAAATACAATAAAGAAAATGGGAAAATTACAATTGAATTAGATTCTAAAAACAAAGTGTTTTCTATTTCTGATACAGGAATTGGCATTTCTGAATACAATCAAAGCAGGGTATTTGAGAGATTTTACAGAGTTGATTCTTCTTCAAATAATAAGACTAATGGCAATGGTCTAGGTTTAGCGATTGTTAAGCATATTATTCAAGCGTATAATTTTAAAATTGAATTGCATTCTAAACTGAATGAAGGTTCTACTTTCAATGTGTTTTTTAATTAGATTTCCATTTTTTTAGTGTAACTATTCTTTTGACTAGAGAAGTCTTGTATGTTAAAATATTCAATGTATTTATATAAATAAAAGGAGAAAATATATATTATGGGAAGAGCTTATGAAGTTAGAAAAGCTAGCATGGCTGCAACTAGTAAAGCAAAATCAGCACTTTATATGAAAGCCTCTAGAGAAATCTACATGGCTGCAAAAGGTGGCTCTGCTGATCCTAAAGATAATTTAGCATTAAGAGCTGTATTAGAAAAATTCAAGGGACAATCCATTCCTAAAGATGTTATTACTAGAGCTATTGATAAAGCTATGGGTAAAGGCGGAGAAGAATATGTCGCTGCAAGTTATGAAGGATTTGGCCCTGGCGGATCAATGATCATTGTTGAAACATTATCAGATAACGCAAAAAGAGCATTTTCAGAAGTTAGAACAGTATTTAACCACAAAGGTGGTAAATTAGGTGATTCTGGTGCAGTTAGTTATAACTTTACTAGATTAGGTGAAATTGACTTTGAAGGAAAAGATGTCGATTCTATTACTGAAACCTTAATTATGGGTGATATCGATGTTAAAGAAGTTAAATCTCCTGAAGATGGTATCATTTCTGTTTTAGTTGCTCCTAGTGATTTATCAAAAGCTACAGATGTTTTAAAAGAAGCTGGCATTAGCGAATTTTTAACAAATGAAGTTACTTTAGTAGCTGATCAACAAATTGAATTAACTGGTGAAGATGCAGAAAAATATAAGAACTTTGTCGATGCATTAAATGACCTTGATGATGTTCAAAACGTCTATACAAACGTCAACTTATAATTGCTGAATAGGAAGTTTTATGAAAAAGGTTATTGCCTTTGACTTTGATGGAACTTTAGCAGATTCATTTGCAAGTTTAAATGAATGTTTTAAAAAGGTATTTGCTGATTTTAATGTTAATGTTTCTGAAGTTGAATTACATCAATCACTTGGATGCAATGAAGAAGGCATTTGTAGAAAGATATTTGGTGTTTCTAAATTTGAAGATGCCTTTCAAGATTATTTGAAATATTACAATCAATATCACGACCAATATATTTCTAATATTGATCCAAAGTTGAAAGATTATTTGTATAGCATCAAAGATAAATGTCACTTGATTTTAATCACTGGTAGACACAAGTTAACAAGTGAAATCTCTTTTGAAAAATTTGGAATAGAAGACTTATTTGAAAAGTGTTATTTTGGAAATAGCACTGCTCCAAATAAAGTTGAAAATTTCTATCTTGCTTTAAAAGATTTTGGTGTAGAAAATAAAGACTTAATTTATATTGGTGATTCAACTAGAGATGTATTATTTGCAAGAACTGCTAATATTGATATAATTTCTGCAAATTATTATCACACCGCAGATCCAAAGATGTTAGAACATCTTAATCAAGGTAATGTTTGCTACACAATTGATCAATTAATTGAAAAGATTAATAAGGTGCTTGAATAAGCGCCTTTTAAAATGCTTGGGTAAATTAGTAAAATGAGGCCACTAATTTAGTATTATATATAATAAATAAATAAAACTATTGACTAAAAGTATGTTTGCTTGTAATATTAATAATGGCTAAATTGCAATCTTAACCCCGGTAAGGTTAAACAATTTGCTTGATTTGAAAGGAAAATTATATTTATGCAACGTCAAACAACATTAGCTAAACCTAATGAAATTTCTAGAAAATGGTATATAGTCGATGCAACAGATAAACCTCTCGGTCGTTTAGCCTCAGAGGTCGCTGTTATCTTAATGGGTAAAGACAAACCCACATACACTCCTAATGTCGATTGTGGAGATTATGTAATTGTCATCAATGCTTCCAAAGTAGCAATGTCTGGAACAAATAAATTAAAGCAAAAGAATTACTACAGAGTATCAGGTTATACTGGTGGCATGAAGAAAAGAACTGCTGGCGAAATGTTAGCAAACTATCCTTGTGAACTTATCGAAAAAGTTGTTAAGGGCATGGTTCCTCATACAACCTTAGGTCGTAAGATTACAAAGAAGTTATTTGTCTATGCTGATGATCAACATAAACAAGAAGCTCAAAAGCCTGAAGTTAAAGAAATTAAGTTATAAAGAGAGGATAAATGAATATGGCAAAACAATCAACTAAAGCTGCTGTAAGTTATTATGGCACTGGTAGACGTAAGTCTTCTGTCGCTAGAGTTTATTTAACCTCTGGTGAAGGTAAAATCACAATCAATGGCAAAGAAGCTAAAGATTATTTACCTTATGAAACTGATGTCATCATTTTAAAAGAACCATTTGCTGTTACTAACACAAATGATAAATTTGATGCTCACGTCTTTGTTAAAGGCGGTGGCTTCAAAGGTCAAACTGATGCTATCAAATTAGGTATCGCAAGAGCTTTATTAAAGTTTTCTGATGAATATCGTTCTTCTTTAAGAGTCGCTGGTTTATTAACTGTCGATGCAAGAGTAAAAGAAAGAAAGAAGTACGGTTTAAAAGGCGCTCGTCGTGCTCCTCAATTCTCAAAACGTTAATACAAAAAAGAATTACCAAAAAAGAAAATACCAAGTTATTCCAGGCTTGGTATTTTTTGTTACTTAGAAAAATATTGTTGAAGTTGTTAATAAAAAGTTTTTCTAATATAAGTAAGACTTTAAATAAAGAATGTAATTAAAAGTATCAAGATAAATGATTGTTAGGATATTTAATTATTACATTAACTTATTTATTAGTTGATGCTTGAAATGGGAAATATGTAGGAATAGCAGAATTAGATCAGCTTTAAAAAAATGATTTAGAAAAATGTTATTGAATCAAATAGAGAGAAAAATGTTTTTAGTTATGTAGTTGAATATTTTATATTATTAAATTTTTGCATAAAAAAATCAGGACTCTTTATCCTGAAGTAATCTATTATTAACACCATTTAGTGTGTTATTTTAATGGTGCCACTTGGCGTAGTCGAAACACCGTCTGATGCTTACAAGGCAACCGTTCTACCGCTGAACTAAAGTGGCATTCTGGTGGACGCTGTAGGGGTCGAACCTACGACCTCTTCCGTGTGAAGGAAACGCTCTCCCAGCTGAGCTAAGTGTCCAATTATAAATTTTGTTTATAATCGGATATTCTTATAAAAAAAGCCTTAACAGGCATCTTTATATTGATGGTGGGTCTTACAGGGCTTGAACCTGTGACCTTGCGCTTATCAAGCGCACGCTCTAACCAACTGAGCTAAAGACCCAAGGACATCTTGCACACATCGTGCTTTATTAATATACTTGTTATAGAAATTAATGTCAACAACTTTTTTAAAAAAAGTGAAAAAAATTTGCTAAAAAAATTTATTGCTAAAAATATGGAACTTAGTAGGCTAAATAACAATGAATTATTTATCTATTAAATTAAAGATAACAAATGACTAATAAAAGGCGATTTATGATTTTATATTATTTCTATTATACATCTTATACATTATGTATCCTTTTTATAATATATGTCTCAAAACATTTTTGACTTATTAGATGACTGCTACTTTTATTTAGAAAGGAATCTATTGTTCGTATTGTGTCACTTATATCCTTATTATATATAAGGGCAGGAAATATGATAGTTGAAAATTTATATTCTATAACTTCATTTATTATCTTTATAATCAAGCAATTTATAAGGCTGTAAAATATTTTAATATATTTGTTAAAAAAGTATTGACTATATATAGCGTTTGCTTTAATATATTAAAGCTGGCGTTTTGTCCAGACGCGTTGATGTGTGAAATTGTTGATACGCCCATAAGGGTTGTCATGATATCAAGTAAATCACACTGAGCGAATTTGCCAATAATACAAGGAGGAAAAATTCATGGCACAAACAAACATTCGTGTTCGTTTAAAGGCATATGATCACAAAGTCTTAGATTTATCAGTTGCTAAGATTATTGAAGCCGCAACAAACACAGGGGCCACTGTTGTTGGACCAGTCCCACTTCCTACAGAGAAGCAAGTCTATACAATCTTACGTTCTCCATTTGTTCACAAAGATTCAAGAGAACAATTTGAGATTAGAACTCACAAGCGTTTAATCGATATTATTAAACCTACAAAGCAAACAATCGATACATTAACAACTCTCGATTTACCTTCAGGTGTTGATATCGAAATTAAATTATAAGGAGGATAGAAGTATATGAAATCCATAATCGGTAGAAAAATCGGTATGACTTCTGTCTTCTCAACAGATGGAACTCAATATCCAGTTTCCGTTATTGAAGTCTTACCTAATGCAGTTGTTCAAAAGAAGACAATTGAAAAAGATGGATATGAATCTGTTGTTGTTGGATACGAAGAAAAATCCAAAAATGTCAACAAAGCTTTAAAAGGTATTTATACAAAAGCTAATGTTACCCCTAGAGCTAACTTATATGAATTAAAGGGTGATGAAACCTACAAATATGAAGTTGGTCAAGAAATCTTATGTAGCATCTTTGCTGCTGGAGACAATGTAGATGTCACTGGTACTTCTAAAGGTAGAGGTTATGCTGGTGTTATCAAAAGATATCATTACACCATTGGTCCTAAAGGTCATGGTTCAGGATATCATAGACAAATCGGTTCTTTAGCTACAAACGGTAGATGTAATAACCGTGTCCATCCTGGCAAGAAGATGTCTGGTCATCATGGTAACTATACAAGAACAACTTTAAATCTTACAGTAGTTGCTGTCTATCCAGAAAAGAATGCCATCTTAATTAAAGGAAGTGTTCCTGGTCCTAATAAATCAATCGTTAAGATTAGAACAGCTGTTAAAGCTCCTAACCTTAAGCACGAAGTTAAAGAATTAGTCAATAACACTCCAAAAGATGAACAAGCTAAATAATAAAGGAGTATTGAAATGGCTGAATTAAATAATCCAATCAAGTTAGATGTACTTGATTATTCCGCAAATAAAGTCGGTGAAGTTAGCTTAGATAATTTATTATTCAGAGTTGAACCAAATGAAGTTGTTGTTCAACGTGCTGTTAAAGTTTATTTAGCTAATAGAAGACAAGCTACTGCTAAGACAAAGGGAATCTCTGAAGTCAGTGGTAGTGGTAAAAAACCTTGGAGACAAAAAGGTACTGGTCGTGCTAGAGCTGGTTCTACAAGATCTCCTATTTGGGTTGGTGGTGCTACAATATTTGGACCTACTGGTACTCAAAATTACAAATTAAAGATGAATAAGTCTGAACACTTATTGGCTCTTGCTTCTGCTTTATCTGATAAAGCTAATAGCAATTCTATCTCTGTTGTTCAAGATGGTAACTTCATCTCACCTAAGACTAAGGATTTTGTTAAAGCCTTAGCTGATCTCAAATTATCTGATAAGAAAGTTTTATTTGTTATCGATGGTTGTGATGATAATTTTGCAAGAGCTTGCACAAACATTCAAAATTTAACTGTTGTATTTGTAACAAATATCTCAGTTTATGATGTATTAAATGCTCAACAATTAGTTTTCACTAAGGGTGCTCTTGATATATTAGATGAAAAATTCGGCGATGATTTAATCGCAATTGAAGACATTAAGGAGGCTAAATAATTATGGCAGAAGAAATCTTAAAAGAAGAAGAAACCAAAAAACCTGCTAAAAAAGCCGCTAGCAAAAAGACTACAACTAAAAAAGCTACAACTGGTGAAAAAGCTCCTGCTAAGAAAACTACAAGAAAATCAACAAAGAAAGCTGAAAAACCTGTAGAAGAAGTCAAAGTAGAAGAAGTTAAACCTGAAGTAGTTGTTGAACCTGCTAAGGAAGAAAAGAAAGTTGAATTACCTACTTTCAAATTTAGAAAACCTTGTATTAAGGACTATGAAGTTTTATTAGGAACAGTTGTTACTGAAAAATCTCAAAACCTCAATATTCACAATAACACCATTGTATTAAAGGTTGCTTCTAAAGCTAACGCTAAAGAAGTTAAAGCTGCTGTTCAAGCAGTATTTGGTGTAAAGGTTGATAAAGTTAACATTGTCAAGGTCTTACCTAGAGCTAAAAGAGTTACTAAGTATCCTGGACATGTCCCTGGATATAAGAAAGCTTATGTCAAGGTTAATGAAGAATTCAACCTTGGAGAGATTGCAAAAGCTACCTCTTCAGAAAATGCCTAATTAACAGAAAGCAAATTATAGGAGGAAAATAAAATGGCAATTAAAACATATAAGCCTACTAGTGCTGGTGTACGTCATAAGACTTCCACTGACTATAGTATTCTTACTAAAAAAGCTCCTGAAAAAGCTCTGTTATGTCCACTCCCAAAGAATGGTGGTCGTAACAATCAGGGGTATATCACCTGCCGTCACAAGGGTGGTGGAAACAAAAGAATGTATCGTATCATCGACTTTAAGAGAATTAAAGATGATGTTCCTGCAAAAGTTAAAGCAATTGAATACGATCCTAATAGAAACGCATTCATCGCTTTATTACAATACAACGATGGTATCAAAACCTATATTATCGCTCCTAGTGGATTAAAAGAAGGCGATGTTGTTGTCTCTGGTAGAAATAAAGATATCAAAGCCGGTAACTGCATGCCTTTAAGCGATATACCTGAAGGTATCATGGTTCACAATATTGAATTCGAACCAGGCAAAGGTGGCCAAATCTGCCGTGCTGCTGGTACTTCTGCTCAAATCTTAGGTAAAGAAGGTAAATATGTTACTTTAAGATTACAATCTGGTGAAGTTAGAAAAGTCTTAGCTACTTGCCGTGCTACAATTGGTACAGTTTCTAACGAAGACTTCAACTTAGTTCACTTAGGTAAAGCTGGTAAGAAGAGATACTTAGGTATCCGTCCTACAGTTAGAGGTTCTGTTATGAACCCTAACGATCACCCTCATGGTGGTGGTGAAGGTAAGTGTCCTGTTGGTAGAGATGCTCCTAGAACACCTTGGGGTAAACGTGCTCTTGGCGTTAAGACTAGAAAGCACAATAATCGTTCTAACAGATTAATCGTTAGACGTATTAACGATAAATAATAGGAGGAATAAGAATGCATCGTTCTGTTAAAAAAGGTCCTTATTGTGAAGCAAAACTCTTAAGCAGAGTTGAAGCTCAAAAGGCCTCTAATAAAAAAACCGTCATTAAAACTTGGTCAAGAAGAAGCACAATTCTTCCACAATTTGTTGAAATGACAATTTCCGTTTATAACGGCAAGACTCATGTACCTGTCTTTATCACAGAAGATATGGTTGGTCATAAACTCGGCGAATTTGTTCCTACAAGAACATTTAAGGGTCATGGTAATAATGATTCTACAGCCAGTAAGAAATAGTAAGGAGTTAATCTATGGCAAAAAAAGAAGTTAAAAAAGCTGAACCTACACGTTCTGAAGCTATCGCTATTACTAGAAATATTTCTGTAACTCCTAGAAAAATGCGTTTAGTTATCGACTTAGTAAGAGGTAAATCATTACAAGAAGCCTATTCTATTCTCGAAAATACTAATAAAGCTGCAAGTGATGTTGTATTAAAGACAATTAAATCAGCTGAAGCTAATGCAGTTAATAATTTCAAAATGAATCCTAGTGATTTATATGTTACAAAGATCTTTGCAGGGGACGGACCTCGTTTAAAGAGATTCTTACCTAGAGCTAAAGGTTCTGCAAGTGGACTTGTTAAAAGAATGTCCATGTTGACAGTTGTTGTCGGTGTGAAAGGAGCTAGATAATTATGGGTCAAAAGGTTAATCCTAATGGTCTTAGAATCGGTGTCACCAAAGATTGGTCTTCTCGTTGGTACGCTTCAAAGAAAGACTTTTCAAAATATTTAGGTGTCGATTTAAAGATTAGAAAATATCTAGATGCTGCTTTAGAAGAAGCATTATTATCTCACATTGATATTGAAAGAATTAAAGGCAAAGTTACAGTTTCTGTATTTGTCGCTAGACCTGGTGTAGTAATTGGTCAAGATGGTTCTAATATCAAAAAGATCAAAGATGAACTTTTAAAGATTACTGGTTTAGAAGATATTAAATTATCAATCATCGAAATCAAGAATCCTGATTTAGATGCTACATTAGTTGCAAAATCAATTGCAAAACAATTAGAAGAAAGAGCTAGCTTCCGTATTGTTCAAAAGAAGTCAATCAAGAATGTTATCTCTGCTGGTGCTAAAGGTTGCAAAACCATGGTTAAAGGTAGAGTTGGCGGTGCTGAAATTGCTAGAACCGAACAATATAGAGAAGGTACTTTATCATTACAAACCTTATCTCAAAACATCGATTACGGTTTTGCAGAAGCTAAGACTACATATGGCCGTTTAGGCGTTAAAGTCTGGATTTCTTTACCAGATAACTTCACATCAAATGTTGTTAAACCTGGTGAAAAGAAAGCTCCTAGAAATGATAGAAACGATCGTAGAGGAAATAGAAAACCATTCAACAAAGGTGGTAAAAAACCTGTTGAAGCTGCCCCTACACCAACTGAAAGTAAAGGAGAGTAACAATGTTACAACCAAAAAGAGTTAAATATAGAAGACCTCATGGATTATCATATGAAGGTCTTTCCAAAGGTGGAAACACTGTTTTATATGGAACTTATGGCTTACAAGCTACTTCCGGTAACTATGTTTCTAACCGTCAAATCGAAGCTTGCCGTATTGTCTTATCAAGATACACAAGAAAAGGTGGAGACGTTTATATTAGAATCTTCCCACAACTTGGTAAAACAAAGAAACCTGCTGAAGTTCGTATGGGTTCTGGTAAAGGTTCAATTGATAGCTGGGTTTGTCCAGTAAAAGAAAACAAAATTTTATTCGAAATTGGCGGTATCGATGATAAAATCGCCATGGAAGCTCTACATCAAGCTGGTTACAAATTACCAGTTAGAACTAGAGTAGTTAAAAAAGGACAGGAGGATAGATAAAAATGAATATAGAAGAAGTAAGAAAACTATCCGATAAAGAATTAAGCGAAAAAGTTTATGAATTAAAAGGTGACTTAATGACCTTAAGATTCCAACAAAGAGCTGGAAGCTTAGATAACGGTAAGAAAATCACAGAAGTCAGAAAAAATATCGCTAAGTGCTTAACTGTTCAAAAAGAAAGAATACTCGCTTCAAAAGCAGGTAAATAGGAGGAAAGAAAATGGCTGAAGAAAAAACAAAACGTCGTTTAATCGGTACAGTAGTATCTGATAAAATGGACAAAACCATTACTGTTGAAGTAAAAACATATAAAGACCATCCTATCTACGGTAAAAGAGTAGAATATAGAAAAAAATATAAGGCTCATGATGAAAAAGAAATCGCTAAGGTCGGTGATACTGTCGAAATTGAAGAAACAAGACATATTGCTGCTACAGTCTATTTCCGCTTAGTCAGAGTCGTTGCAAAGGGAGAATAGTTTATGATTCAAAACGAAACAAACCTTGTTGTTGCTGATAACTCTGGTGCTCAATCTGTTAGAGTCTTCCGTTTATTAGGCGGTTCTAAAAGAAAGAGCAGCTCAATCGGTGATATTGTAATTTGTGCTGTTAAGCAAGCAATCCCTAATGCAAAAGTCAAAAAGGGTGATGTTGTTAAAGGCGTTATCATTAGAGTTAAGAAATCTTATCAAAGAAAAGATGGTTCTACAATAAGATTCGACGATAATGCTATCGTTTTATTAAATGATGACTTATCTCCAAAAGGCACCCGTGTCTTTGGACCAGTCGCAAGAGAATTAAGAGATAAAGGTGAAGGATTTATGAAAATCATCTCTTTAGCTCCTGAAGTTATATAATATTGGGAGGCAAGTGAAATATGAAAATTAAAAAAGGTGATTCAGTTATTGTCATCTCTGGTAAAGAAAAAGGCAAAACTGGAATTGTTCAAAAAGCTTTCCCAAAAACAGGTAAAGTTATTATTGACGGTGTCAATTTAAGAAAGAAACACGTAAAACCAACACAATCAAATCCTGATGGTTCTATTGTTAATATCTATGCTCCTATCTTTGCTTCTAAGGTCGCTATTGTCGATCCTAAAACAAAGAAACCTACAAGAGTTGGATACAAATTCGTCAATGATAAAAAAGTTCGCTATACAAAAGATAGCAACACAATAATTGACTAATAAGGAGGATGTTTATGGCTGAAGAAACAAAACAAGCTGTTAAAAAGACTTCTGGTAACAAAGCTGCTAAATATGTCTCCAGAGTCGAAACTGATTATAAAGAAAGAGTAGTTCCTGCTTTAATGAAAGAATTTAATTATTCTTCTGTTATGCAAGTTCCTCATCTTGAAAAGATCGTCATCAACATGGGTGTTGGTGAAGCTGCTTCCAATTCAAAAGAAATTGAAGATGCTGTTGCTGATTTAACTATCATTGCCGGTCAAAAACCAGTTATTACATATTCTAAGAAAGCTATCGCTAACTTTAAAATCAGAGAACATCAAGCTATCGGTTGTAAAGTTACATTACGTGGCGTTAGAATGTATGATTTCTACGATAAGTTAGTAAGTATCGTTTTACCTAGAGTTAGAGATTTCCGTGGTGTTTCAAAGAATTCATTTGATTCCCGTGGTAACTATGCATTAGGTGTTAAAGAACAACTTATCTTCCCAGAAATCGACTATGATAAGATCTCTCATTTAAGAGGTATGGATATTATCATCGTCACTTCTGCTAAGACTGATAAAGAGGCATTTGCTCTTTTAAGAGAATTAAAGATGCCTTTCAGAAAATAGGAGGAATAACTAATGGCTAGAAAAGCATTAAAAGTTAAATGTGCTAACCCACAAAAATTCAAGGTTAGAGAATATAATCGTTGCCAAAGATGTGGACGTCCACATGGTGTTATTCGTAAGTTCGGTCTTTGCCGTATTTGCTTAAGAGAATTAGCATATAAGGGCGAAATTCCTGGAATGAAGAAATCATCTTGGTAATTATAGGAGGAATATAGATAATATGTTAACAGATCCAATCGCAGATATGCTCACACGTATCCGCAACGCAAACAAAGTCAAAGCTAGCACAGTCTCTATGTCTTCTTCTAATGAAAAAGCTGAAATCGCTAAGATTTTAGTCCAAGAAGGTTATATAGCTGACTACAAAGTTGAAGGTGATAAAGTTAAGACATTAACACTCACCTTAAAGTACACATCTAAAGGTGAAAGAGTTTTATCTAATTTAGTTAAAGTCTCTAAACCTGGTTTAAGAGTTTACTCTCCAGTTGAAAAATTACCTAGAGTCTTAAACGGTTTAGGAATTGCTATTGTCTCCACCTCTAAAGGTTTACTTACTGACAAACAATGTCGTCAAGAAAACGTTGGCGGTGAAGTCATCGCTCTCGTTTATTAATAAGGAGATTATAAAATGTCAAGAATCGGTAAAAAACCAATCGCCATCCCTAGTGGTGTCGAAATCAGCGTTGATGGCTCTAACGTCACTGTAAAAGGACCTAAGGGTACATTAACTCAGAGTTTCAATGCGCACATGAGCTATGAAACTAAAGATAACGAATTCATAGTCAAGCGTCCCGATGATGCAAAAGAATCAAAGATGATTCATGGAACCACTCGTGCCCTTATTCAAAATATGGTTACTGGTGTCTCTAGCGGATTTTCCAAGACTTTAGTCATTGTTGGTATTGGTTATGCTGCTAGTATGCAAGGCAGTAACTTAGTATTGAGAATCGGTTATGCTAATCCTATCACCATCACCCCTATGGAAGGTGTTAGCATTAGCTGCACAGATGCCAATACAATTGTTGTAAGTGGTATTGATGCTCAAAAAGTCGGTCAACAAGCCGCAGTCATCCGTCAAGTTAGAAAACCTGAACCTTATCATGGAAAAGGTATTCGTTACAAGGATGAACACATTGAACTTAGAGTTAGTAAGGCCAAGAAGAAAGAGTCTGCTACTAAGTAATAAGGAGGCAAGCAAATTATGTATAGTACAATTGATAAAAATGATGCTCGTCTTAAAAGACATATGCGTCAAAAAGGTCATATCCAAGGCACTGCCTCTAAACCTAGAGTCTCTGTCTTCCGTTCAAATAAGCAAATCTCTGCTCAATTAGTAGATGATGTTGCCCACAAGACCTTAGCAAGTTCAAGTTCCTTAGTCTTAGGACTTGAAAACGGCTCAAATATTGAAGCAGCCGCTAAAGTTGGTGCTGATTTAGCCAGCAAAGCAGCTAGCTTAAATATCCAAGAAGTCGTCTTCGATCGTTCTGGATATGTCTATCATGGTAGAGTTAAGGCTTTAGCTGAAGCTTTACGTGAAGGTGGACTTAAGTTCTAATAGGAAAGGGTATTAACAAATGGAAAACGAAGAATTAAAAGCTAACGTAGTAGCTGAAGAAAATCAACCTGAAGCTGCTGAAGCTAATAACCAAGTTAGTGAAAAAGCTAATAAAGCTAATTCATCTAAACGTCCTTTTAGAGCTAAAAGAGCTCCTGTTGTCAAAGATTATGAAGAAAGAATAGTTCATATTTCTAGAATTTCTAAGACAGTTAAAGGTGGTAGAAGAATGAAATTCTCAGCCTTAGTTGTTATCGGAAATGGTAAAGGTAAATATGGATTTGGTATTGGTAAGTCAATCGAAGTTCCTGAAGCTATTAAAAAAGCTTTAGCTTCTGCTAAGACTGATTTAAAATACATCCCTATTGTTAAAAATGATACTATTCCTCATGTTGTCGAAGGTCACTTTGGTGCATGTAAGGTCTATTTAAAACCTGCTCCTGCTGGTACAGGAATTGTAGCTGGTGGTCCAGTTAGAGCTATCCTTGAATTAGCCGGTATCAAAAACGTCTATTCTAAGGTTTATGGTTCTAAATCTTCTATTAACGTCATTAAAGCTACTGTTAATGGTCTTGAACAATTAAAGACAGTTTCTTTAGCTCAAGAATCATTAAAGAAAGTTGAGGACTAATACAATGAATTTAAACGAATTAAAAATAGCTAATGGCTCTACCCACGCTTCTAAAAGAGTTGGTAGAGGCTTAGGCTCTGGTATGGGTAAAACATCCACAAGAGGTCAAAAGGGTGCTGGTGCTAGATCTGGTGGCGCTATCAATCCTGGCTTTGAAGGTGGTCAATTACCTATCTATAGACGTATACCTAAACGTGGATTCAAAAACGTTAATCGTAAAGAATACAACGTTGTAAATCTCTCTCAAATCGAAGCTTTAGGCTTAAAAGATGGTGAAGAAATTGATACATGCATTTTCAACGAAAAAGTTGGAGATCTTGTAAAAGTATTAGGCGATGGTGAATTAACTGTCAAAGTTACAATTATCGCTGATGCATTTAGTAAGTCTGCTCTTGAAAAAATAAAGAAGGCTGGCGCTGAAGCCAAAGTAAGATAACATGAAAAAGATAGCCGCTATTTTACATAATAAAGATGTCTTAAATCGTATAATGTTTACATTTGCCATCTTTTTGATTTTCAGAATCGGATCGGCTATTACTATTCCTGGTGTCACTATTTCCGACTCATCATTTCAAACTAATGATATCTTGTCATTAATGAACTTGATGGGCGGAGGCTCTTTGCAGCAATTCTCTTTGTTTGCACTTGGTGTATCACCATACATCACTTCGCAAATTATTGTTCAATTGTTGCAGACTGATGTCTTGCCATCACTTACTGAACTTAGTAAAGAAGGTGAGTCTGGACGTCACAAAATAGAAATGACAACTAGATATTTAACTATCTTATTAGGAACAGTTCAAGCATATGGCATTATTGTCACAATGCAAAATTCTCAAGGCTTAACTGTAGCAGATACTTCTATCTGGGGTTATGCCAAGATTATTATTTATATGTTAGGTGGAACCATGTTACTTATGTGGCTTGGTGATCAAATAACAGAAAAAGGTATTGGTAATGGTATTTCAATGATTATCTTTGCTGGTATTGTATCAGCTTTACCTAGACAAATCATTGCTGCCTTCCAGCAATACTTAGGCCAAAAGATATTAACTAATGATGCTTCATTAATTTTAGAAGGAAGTGTGCAATTAGCTTTATATATATTGGCATTTATTGCTATAATAATATTTGTTACTTATGTTGAGACTTCAACTAGAAAACTTCCAGTTTCTCACTCAGCTTCTAGTCAGTCAAAAACATCTGAAACAGCTCAATCTTCTTTCTTACCTTTGAAGATTAACTCCGCTTCAGTTATTCCTGTAATCTTCGCTTCATCATTAATGATGGCGCCTAGTATTATCGTTTCATTTATCGCTGGTTCTAACCCACCTAACTGGGCAAAACAAATGATAAATGTCTTCAATTATCAGGTTTTAACTGAAATGCCAGGTGTAGATGGTGATTCATGGTATATGCCATGGGGCTTAATTATCTATTTATCATTAATTATATTCTTCACATTCTTCTATGCGAACTTACAAATTAATCCTGAAAAGATAGCTCAAAATTTCCAAGAATCTGGCACATACATTACTGGTTTACGTCCTGGTCTTGAAACTCAAAAGTACATTTCTAAGGTCTTAAATCGTATTACATTTATTGGTGCTATTGCTCTTGCATTAATTGCGGCATTACCAGTTGTATTATCATTAACTGGAGCTGTTCCTAGTTCCATGTCACTTGGTGGTACTGGTTTAATTATCGTAGTTGGTGTTTGCTTAGAAATCGGTAACCAAATAGATGGTTTATTAGCAGGTAATATTTATCAACAAGGAGTAGTTAAAAGATGAGTCAACAATTAAACATTATACTTATGGGTCCTCCTGGTGCTGGTAAAGGCACACAATCAGAACTCATCGTAGAAAAGTTTGGCATTAAGCATCTATCTACTGGTGATATGTTTAGAGAAGCTATCTCTAACAAAACCAAGGTAGGTCTTGAAGCAAAGTCTTACATCGATCAAGGTCTTCTAGTACCTGATGATGTGACTATAAATTTAGTAAAAGATCGTCTAAGTCAAGATGATTGTGGTAATGGTTTCCTCTTAGATGGATTCCCAAGAACCACTTTCCAAGCTGATGCTTTAGAAGAAATTACTAGCAAGATTGATCGTAAGATATTTAAAGTTATAAATATCCAAGCTGATGAATCTATCTTAATTGAAAGAATTATTTCAAGAAGAGTTTGCCCTAAATGTGGCGCAAGCTATAACTTAAATTTCAAAAAACCAAAAGTTGATGGAATTTGTGATAGCTGTGGATCTGCTTTAATTCAAAGGGGAGATGATACTGAAGCTTCTTTCAAAACTAGACTTGCTGCCTATCATAAGCAAACACAACCTTTAATTGAATATTACACAGCTAAAGGTTTATTAGAAAGTGTTGATGGGTTACAAGAAATCAACAAGGTCTTTGCTGACATTAGTAAGATTTTAGGAAGGTAGTTAAATGATTGAAATTAAGACTGATGCTGAAATCAAAAAAATGATTGTAGCAGGAAAAATTTTAGGTGAATGTTTCGACTTTATTAAGCCATATATTGTACCTGGAGTTTCCACTCTTAAATTAGATCACCTTGCTGAATCTTTCTTACGTAAGCATGGATGTGTACCATCATTTAAAGGTTATGATGGTTTCCCTGGTTCGATCTGTGCCTCGGTTAATGATGTCTTAATTCATGGTATCCCTTCTGATAAGATTATCTTAAAAGAAGGGGATATCATTTCTATAGACATGGGAAACATAATTAACGGTTTTAATGGTGATGCTGCTAGAACTTATCCAGTTGGTAAGATATCTAGTGAAGCTCAACGCTTAATTGATTGTACACAAGAATGTTTCTTTAAAGCTTATAAAGAAGCAGTTGTAGGCGCTCATTTATCAAATATCTCCGCTAAGATTTCTGAAGTTGCTGCTAATTATGGCTATTCAACTACAAAAGAATATGGCGGTCATGGTATTGGTAGAGAAATGCATGAAGATCCATTTATCTTCAACTATGGAGAAAGAGGTCATGGTGTCATTATTAGAAAGAACATGTGTCTTGCTATTGAACCTATGATTCATGAAGGTAGTTGTAAAATTAAAAATTTAGATGATGGATGGGGTGTTTCTAGCGCTGATGGTAAATTAACCTGCCATTTTGAAAATACGATTTATATCGATGATGATGGTCCCCATATTACAACCATCGATTCAATCGTGAAAGGATATTTAAGTAATGTCGAGAGATGATTTTATTGTTGTTGAAGCAGTTGTAGAAGAAATCCTTCCACAATGCTATTCTGTAAAACTTGAAAATGGAACAGTGATAAGGGCTACCGTTTCCGGTAAAATGCGTATGCACAAGATCCGTATCTTACCGGGTGATCGTGTCACTGTAGAACTCTCACCTTACGATTTAACACGGGGCCGTATTACATATCGTCACAAGAACTGATAATCTAGGAGGGAAAATATAAACTATGAAAGTCAGACCATCAGTTAAACCTATCTGTGATAAGTGCAGAGTTATTAGAAGAAAAGGCCGTGTAATGGTCATCTGCTCTAATCCAAAGCACAAACAAAGACAAGGTTAATCACAAATTTTGAAAGGAATTAATTAATATATGGCAAGAATTGCTGGGGTAGATATCCCTAATGATAAAGTCGTCGTTTATTCATTAACCTACATTCATGGAATTGGACTTTCTTCTGCTAAGAAGATTGTTGCTGAAGCTAAAGTTGATGCTACCAAGAGAGTTAAAGATTTAAGCGAAGAAGAAATTTCTGCTTTAAGAAACGCTATTGTTAAAGGCGGATACAAAGTAGAAGGTGATTTAAGAAGAGAAGTCAACTTAAACATCAAAAGATTAATGGAAATTGGTTGTTACCGCGGAAATAGACATAAGAAAAATTTACCTTGCCGTGGTCAAAGAACAAAAACCAATGCTAGAACCTGTAAGGGTCCTAGAAAGACTGTAGCTAATAAGAAAGCTGCTGTCATGTAGTAAGGAGATCTAAAATGGCTACAACTACTAAGAAAAAAACTGGTAAGAAATTATCTAAAAAAGCTAGTAAATTAAATTTTGCTCGTGGTATTGCTCATATCCACGCTTCATTTAATAACACAATTGTTTCAATCACTGATCCTAACGGTATGGTTATCGCTTGGGCTAGTGCTGGTACAATCGGTTATTCTGGCTCCAAAAAGTCAACTCCATTTGCTGCTCAATTAGCTGCTGAACATGTTGCAAAAGCTTGTGTTGAAAGAGGATTAAAACAAGTCGATGTTAACGTTAAAGGCCCAGGTTCTGGAAGAGAATCAGCTTTAAGAGCTTTACAAGCAAGCGGATTACAAATTTTATCTATTTCGGATGTCACACCTGTTCCTCATAACGGTTGCCGTCCTCCAAAACGTCCTAGAGGCTAATTAATTAAAGGAGAAAGAAGAAATGAAAACATTCCACAGTTCCGAATTTAAACAAACAGAATATATTCCTGAAAAGAATTATGCTAAATTCGTATTATCACCTCTTGAAGGTGGATTTGGCATTACTATAGGTAACGCGATGAGAAGGGTTTTACTCTCTTCTATTCCTGGCGCCTCTATTTTCTCAGTCCAAATTGAAGGTGCTAGACATGAGTTTACATCTTTAGATGGAATTGAAGAAGATGTCACTGCAATTATCTTAAATCTAAAATCATTAGTCATTGAAATTGATTCAGATGAAGAAGATAATAATCCTAGAATTTTAACTGTTGATGTAACTGGTCCAAAGACAGTTACTGCTGGTGATCTTGTATGTCCTCATGATGTCAAGGTTATCAATCCTGATTTAGTTATTTGCCATGTTGGTGAAGGTGGACATTTCAAAATGGAAGCTCAAGCTAACAAAGGTAGAGGTTATGTCACTTATGAAACAAATAAGCACGATTATAACTTCGCAAATGGTATTATAGCTACAGACTCTTTATATTCACCTATTGTTAAGGTTAATTACACTACATTACCTACACGTGTTGAACATGATACTAACTATGATGAATTAACATTAGAAGTATGGACAAATGGTGCTATTTCACCTTTAGATGCTGTTGCTTTAGCAAGTAAAATCTTAATTGAACACTTAAAACAATTTGAAGAATTAGATGCTTCAGTTGATTCAGTTCAAGTATTTGATACCACTAAAGAAAAAGAATCTAACAAGAATGATGATATGACAATTGAAGATCTCGATTTATCTGTTAGATCTTATAACTGTTTAAAGAGAGCCTCCATTTCTACAGTCAGCGAATTATGTGCTAAAACTGAAGAAGAAATGATCAAGGTTAGAAATCTCGGTAAAAAATCATTAAAAGAAGTCAAAGAAAAGCTTGCTGAAATTGGTAAGTCTTTCCGTGACTCTAAATAAGGAGATTTAAAAAATGAAAACTCAAGGTCGTAAAAATGTTCATGGTAAGGGCGGTGTTAGATTTAAGGCTGCTTATACCACTTCTAAAGATAAATCAATGCTTAGAAACGTTGTAACTCAATTAATCATTTCTGAAAAAGTTGAAGTTACATATACAGTTGCTAAGCAAATCTCACCTTTAGCTGATAGATTAGTCACATATGCTAAAAAAGGTGATGTTGCTTCTAGAAGACAAGCTGCTAGAATCGTTAGAGATGTCTATGTAGATAAGAAAGAAACTCAAACTGCTTTACAAAAGTTATTTGATGTTATCGGTCCTAGATACAAGGATAGAAATGGCGGCTATACCAGAGTATTAAAATTAGCTAACAGAAGAGGCGATGATGCTCCTATCTGCTTAGTTGCTTTTGTTGCTTAATTATAAAATAGTTTAAAAGGTCAGGTGTAATATCTGATCTTTTTTTGTATTAAAATTCTTTTAAAAATTATGAAATTATTCTAAAATCTTATTGATGAAATCACTTAAAGAATTACTTATAAAAGGTCCTGGTCCTTCTTCAAGTCACACCATTGGTCCTTATAGAATCTGCTTAGACTTTTTAGAATTAACTTCTAAGATGGATATTAAATCTTATAAGGTTATTTTATATGGTTCTTTAGCCTTAACTGGAAAAGGTCATCATACTGATTATGTTATTAAAAAAGTATTTCAAGAACATAAAAAGGATGTTGAAATTGAATTTGATTATAATTTGGATAATTTAAAACATCCTAATACCATGCAATTAGAAGCAATTAAAAAGGATGATTCTAAATTTATTAAAAGATATCAATCTATTGGTGGGGGAGCTTTTAAAGGTGAAGATCAACCTTATAAGGTAAATGATATATATCCATTTGATAATTTTGAGGGTTTAATAAATTACACTAAGGCTAATAATATAGAAGATATATACCAAGTAATTGAAAAATTAGAAGGTAAAGATATCTTTGAATATGGAAAAGAATTAGTTAGTTATTCTTTTAGCTTAATTGAAGAAATGATAAATAAAGAGAGTGTAGAATTACCAGCTTTAGGATTAAAAACAGTTTCGTCTTTAATTTATAAAAAGGCAAATTTATTAGAAGATGAATTTGAAAAAAGAGTGATGTTATTAACTAGTTTTGCTTACGCTACTGCTGAAGCTAATGGACTAGGTAAAATCATTGTTACTACTCCTACATGTGGTGCAAGTGGAGTTGTCCCTAGTTTATTGTATTATCAATATAAATATAAACATTTTACCTTTGATGATATTGTAAAAGCTTTTTTAGTTGGTGGATTAGTTTGTAATTTTATTAAACAAAACGCTGCAATTAGTGGGGCAATGCTAGGTTGTCAAGCTGAAATTGGCTCAGCAAGTTGTTTTGGTGCAGCTAGTTTAGCCTATTTAGATAAATTAAGTATTTATCAAATTGAATACGCTTCTGAAGTCGCAATGGAGCATTTTTTAGGTTTGACTTGTGATCCAGTTGGTGGATATGTCCTTATTCCATGTATTGAAAGAAATGGTATTGCTTCAATTCATGCATATTCTTCTTATTTATATAGTAAGAATATTTCAATATATAGAAAGAACAAAGTCAGTTTTGATAATGTAATTAAAGTTATGAAAGAAACTGGCAATAAAATGGTAAAAGAATTAAAAGAGACCTCCTTAGGAGGCCTTGCTAAAGTTATATCTAATTGTTAGTGGTGCCACTTGGTCGAATCGAACGGCCAACTAAGGTTTACGATACCTTCGTTTTACCACTAAACTAAAGTGGCATCTACTTATTCTAATTTATATGATTATTTTCTTCAATATTTTTAAAAAAGAAGTCAAATTAAAAACACTAATTACATCAAGTAGTTAGTGTTTTAATAATTATATTTATTTCTTTGCTAATAAATCTTTGATATCTTCTAAGGCTTGTAATGTCTTAATTTCTCTATCTAATTTATCAGCTTCTTTTTGAGCTTGTTCTTGAGCTAACTTTTCAGCTTCAGCTTTAGCTTCTTCATCTTTTTTAGCTTGTTCAGCAGCAGCTAATTCTTCATCAGTAACAATACCGTTCTTCTTTCTAAATTCAGCTTCAGCTAATAATCTTCTTTGATGTAATTTAGTATATGTCTTTAAGATGACAAATAATGTCAAAGCAATAATGATAAATGAAATAAAGGCGTTAATTAATGTGCCCCAGTCAATAACAGCTGACATATTGTAGGTGTAAGTTGTACCATGAAGGGTATATTTACCTAAAATTGTAGTTTTGACATTTTCAATTAATGTAGGTGTTGCATTAACAGTGTCTTGACCATAAGTAGCAACTGCTTCAGCTGTAGCTAAGCTTTGTAATTCAGATGCTTGGAAAAATTGACCTAATCCATGAGCAGCATCCATACCTTTTTGAGCATCATTTACTGCTGGTAAAACAGAAACTAATCCTTTTAAACCACCAGGGACACCCCAAGTACAAACTGATAATAAGATGTTAGTAAAGGCTGTGACAATTGCACTAAAGGCACCACCCATGATAACACCAACTGCCATGTCAATTACATTACCTCTATTTATAAAGGCTTTGAATTCTTTCCATAAGCTTTTTCTTTTTTTCTTTTGTTCATCTTTGAACTCTTCTTTGTTTTTCATGAAATTAAAATCTCCTTTAAAATACAAACATTATTTTACCATATTTTTAAAAATATGAATTGAAAATGAAAACATATTAATAAAATTTATTTAATAAATTTATTAATAAAGATTGAAATTGTATTAACATATCTTTCAGGTTCATTAATTATTCCCATCCCATGCCATGAATTGATAAATATTTCTTTTTGTTTATATGTTGAACTAGGAATAGAATCATATATTTTATCTAACATATATAAAGGAACAAAAGTATCTATACTTCCATGAATTAATAATGTTGGAGTCTTAGATTTTTTTAAATTCTTGGTAGGGTAATTTTTTGTAAAGCTAAATCCGTGAAATAAAGAGATCAATTTAATTCCTAAATAAGAAATATAATTAAAAAAGTTATGTTTAGATTTGGATTGTACAATATGGAAATATTCTTCTTTAGTAGAACTAAATGCTGAATCTGAAATTGCACATTTTACATTAGTAGGTAATTTCAAGCCTAATGTATTTAAAACTGTACTTGCTCCCATTGAAAAGCCTAAAAGACAAATTTCTGCTTGAGGATCATTAATTACTATATAATTTATCCATTTTAATAAATCTAAACATTCTTTATTTGAAAAAGTAATTACTTTATATGGTGAGTTATTGTGACCTCTTTGTTCTATCATTAAGACATTAAAATCAAGTTTTTCATAAATGTAATGACATATTAATGATAATTCTTGAAAACAACCTCTATATCCATGAACTGAAATTAAATATTTATGTGAATTATTATTTTTAAGATAATAACCATTTAGATACTTTTTTGAAGAAGAAGGAATAGTTAATAAAGTGAAGGTGTTTGAATCTAACCACATATCATCGTGTTTTAAGATTTGCTTTTTATCAGGAGAGGTTAATGGTTTATTATAAGATTTCTTTTTGTAAAAACTATTTTTAAATATTTTAAAACTAGCGATTATCCAATATGTGAAAATTGAGATAATTAATAAGATAAGTATAACTATAAAAATATAAATGTAAATCATGCTATAAATATAAATAAATATTATTTTGGATTATATAAATTATCGCTAATAAGCTAATAATAAGTTATGTTGATTGAATATATTCTAAGAAGTAATAAACACTTAGGGAAGTAATTAATTATTATTTGTATTAATAATTTCTAATTCAGCTTCATTATATTCATATATTTCATCATTAATTTCTACTAATAATTCTGTTTTATTGTTATCATTTAAAATATCGACAACATAGCCATATGAGTCACCTTTAACAAATCGTTTTGGTGTATGAAAAGTTTTATCGCTTTTAGTTTTGACAAATGTAAATTGCTTAATCATTATGTGCACTGTAAATTTTAAATTGTTCAATGACTTCTATTTCGTTTTCTAAGAAATCATATATTTCGCCATCAATTTCAACAATGTATCCTACTTTGCTTTGATTTTCACATATATCAACAACAGTGCCTATCGAATCTTTTTTAACATGTTCAGTTGGACAAATAAAATCCTTATCAACAAGTGTTTTAACAATATCAAATAATTTAATTTTTTTCATAATCATTACTCCATTACTTTAGGTATAGCAGTTATAAAAGTTAATTTTTCGTCTTTGTCGTATTTCCAAATTGTAGTTATATAAACAGATTTGGTGCGATTTTTATTATAAAGTTTGGTTGGCGCTTTAATAAAAAGACCAAATTCATTTAACTTATTGAATTTTCTTTTAGCAAAATCGGTCCCATCTATTATTTCCTTATATAAGATGTTTTTATAAGTATCGTTCAGCACATAACCTAAAAGTTTAAAAAAAATTGTTTTTATCATTTTTGCTAATAGGCGTTAATAGATATTCTATTTTATTATACGATAAGCATGGATATAATTTACAGATTCTATGCTTAACATATAGTTCACAATATTCATCATTATGAAAACCAAATATAGGGAAACGTGGTTCGAATGTATTATCAAGCCCAAAAATGTAGCGCATTACCATATTAGAAATCCCATCATCTAATATTTTAGCTTTTTCTTTATCTGTATATTGACCATTTTCAGGGTCATATAATTCTTGCTGATTTCCACCACCTTTTTTGGTAGGGTACATAGCCTCACCACCTTTCAATTTATCAATCTTATTTATAAAACTTATTTCAAATAAATACAAGATGTGATTTTTAATACAATTCTAAAATAAAATATATAATATACTTTTGGTATGAATTTATTAGAGTGTCTAATTGTTAAATCGTTAAAGTTGGATTTATAGTAAATGAAGAATTTCATCATAAAGTGAAGAATTTAAGCTGTTTTCATTAAAATGAAGTATAAAAAAAGCCTGATACTTACTGTATTAGACTAAATGTAATTATTGGAGCAACCGACGGGAATCGAACCCGCATCAGGTGCTTGGGAAGCATCAGTTTTGCCACTAAACTACGGCTGCATTTAACATGAATATTATATAAAAACACAAAAAGAAATATCAATAGAATGTTTGACAAATAGAATTGAAGAAAATCTAGAAAAAATTGAATAATTTAATATATTAAATATTAAAATTATGCTATATTATTAAAGAACATATATAAATATATGTTAAAAATTTAAATTAAAATAATAATTTAATAGATAGGATGGGGTTTATTAAATGGTTGTATATATATTAGACATTGTTTTCACAATTTTCATAGCATGTTTATTTATTGCAGTTATAGTTTTGAAAATAAAGAAGAAGTTTGTTTGGATTTTATTAGCTAGTGAATTAGCTTTAATGGTTATATTTGGTGCAGTTGGTATGAATATGTCATTTTATTTAGTGACTGCATTATTTGTTGTTTCAACTTTTGTTTCGCTATTTTGTAATTTATCTGAAATTAGAAATTTTTTTTCAATTACAATTGATAAAGCAAAGCTAAATTTACCTGATAAAAAAGATAATGCAAATAAGAAAGAAAACAAAGAAAAATTAGTAAAAGATATTACCACTGCTGTTAAATGGTTATCTGATACAAAAACAGGTGCATTAATTACATTTGAAAGAAATGATTCTTTAGATAATTATATTGAATCAGGTACTGTAATTAATTGCCCTATCACACCAGAAATTATTGAAACTATTTTCTTTGAAGGTACTAGATTACATGATGGTGCTATTGTTATTAGAGGAAATACAATTGTTGCAGCTGCTGTTTTCTTTAAAGCTACAACTAAAATATTAGTTGGTAAATATGGTGCTAGACATAGAGCTGCTATTGGTATTTCTGAAAATTCAGATGCTATTACTATTGTTGTTTCAGAAGAAACAGGTAGAATTTCAATAACTTATGCTGGTAGTATGGAATCAGTTAAATATGATGATTTCGAAAAAGTATTTAGCTCTTTTGTCTTCTCTTCTAAAAAAGAAATTGAAACTAAAGAAACAAAATAAATATGGAAAGATTTGATTTAGTTGATTATTTATTAAAGATTGAAGAAATTGTTAAAATAGGTTTGAAATATTCAAGTGATCCTTACGCAATTGACAATTACACTCAATTACAAGATGTGACTAATGATTTTATAAATCACAAATTAGAAGTTAAATTAAATACTCCAAATTTCTTTACTAGAAATATTTATCCTACTCCTAGTGTCTCTGTTAGAACTGTTATCTTATCTTCTGATAAGAAAAAAGTCTTGCTAGTTAAAGAAAGATGCGATGGGGGATATTCTTTACCTGGTGGTTGGAGTGAGCTTGGGTTATCTCCAAGTCAATCAGCTATTAAAGAAGTAAAAGAAGAAGCTGGGAAAATTATTAAAATTAAAAGATTAGTTGGAACTTTAGATAGATATAATAATATCCAAACAACTGGAGTTCCTGAATATATAATTGTATTTGAAGGGGAAGTCATAGAAGACTTAAAAGATATTTGTTATGAAATATTAGATGTGAATTATTTTGATATTGATAATTTACCTACATGGTCTTCTAAAAACGTTCCTTCACAAATGGATAGAATAATAAAAGCTTGTGTTGATAATAAAACTATATTTGACTAAAAATAGAAAGGAGAAAAATATATGTCTACACCACATAACAACGCACAATTAGGAGATATTGCAAAAACAGTATTATTACCTGGAGATCCTTTAAGAGCTAAATTCATCGCTGATAATTTCTTAACTGATGTCACTCAATTTAATACAGTTAGAAATATGTTAGGCTTTACTGGCTATTACAAAGGAAAGAAAGTTTCAGTAATGGGCTCAGGAATGGGTATGGCTAGTTTAGGGATTTATGTTTCTGAATTATATCAATTTTATGGAGTTGAACAAGTTATTAGAATTGGTACTACTGGTTCTTATTCACCAGATTGTGAATTATTTGATGTAATTATTGCTCAAGGTGCTTGTACAGATTCTAATTTTGCTCATCAATATAATTTACCTGGCACATATTCAGCTATCGGTAGTTTTGATTTACTTTTAAAAGCTTATAATGCTGCTAACGATTTAAAAGTTAGAACTCATGTTGGTAACATTTTCTCAAGCGATATTTTCTATTCTGCTTCACCAGATGAATGGAAAAAATGGGCAAGCATGGGATGTTTATGTGTTGAAATGGAAACATATGCATTATATTGTTTAGCTAGCTATTATAAGAAAAAGGCTTTAACAATTTTAACAGTCTCAGATTCATTTATCACTCATAAGGAAACTACTCCAGAGCAAAGACAAACTGGTTTTACAAACATGATGAAGATTGCTTTAGAGCTAATCTAATATAATGAAGATATTTATTTATGTTCTTATTGGTATACTTGCTATTGGCTTAATAGTGGGAATTATTATTGGTTTTATTTTCTTTAATAAGAATTTAGATAAAATCAATAGTTATTTAATATGGAAAAAATTATATAAACTAGCAAAAGATTACGATTATTATTTACTAAATAATGTAATCTTAGTTTACGATAATATTCCTATTCATATTTCACATATGTTATTTGCTGATAAAAACATATATATAATTTCTTCAAGATATTATTCTGGCAATCTTTCTAGTGATACTATTTATAGTCAAAAAATTGATGTTGTTTCTTCTTCTAATGCAATAATATTTAAAGATATTTCTAATCCAATATTATTTAATGAAAATAGATGTTTATATTTTAAAAAGATATTTGGAGAAAATAATCCTATTTTAGATGAAGTATTAAAGTCAGTAGTTGTTACAAATAATAGTGTTAATTATAAATTTAGTGATTCTCAATTAAATCCATTTTCGTATTTATGTCATAGGAAAGAGCTTTACAAATTGATAGTTAAAACTGAAAAAGAATCAAAATATGCTCCTTTAAATGTTGAAGATATTCAAAGGATTGTCGATTATATTCATCAAGAATCTGTTAGAAGAAATAATATAGAAAATAAAAATAAAAAGGGGAGTAAATAATGAACAACATTTTAGTAACAATCAAAGAAAATATTAAACAAATATATAAACAAAACATCTGTCATAGTTTACTTTTATTATTACCAGCTATGGTATTAATATCATTAACTACATTTGCTTTATCAATTAGCTTTTCTTTAAATAATGTGTTTTTAAGTGTAATAGTAAATATTTTATTCTTAGTAGTATTAATGTTAATAATCAGTTATGTAATATGTCCATTTATTTATGCAGTTTCTTGTCAAATAGAAAATTCTATAAGATATAACGATAAGAAAGTGACTATTAAAGAAGCATTTAGTGAATATTATAATTTTAATAAAGATGCATTTAAAATATTTAATGTCTTACTAAAAACTATAGGAGTTTACATTTTAGCAGTTATAGTTTTATCTATTGTTTTTGTTATATTAGCAAGTATATGTTCTAAAGATATGTTTAAAGCCATTATTGATTTTGTGAATAGTGGAAATAGGGATGATAATTCAATTTCAAACTTTGTAAATCAATTTTATGATACATATGGAAAACAATTTATAGCTTATTATATTATTTATAATTCTTCTATTTATTTGATCTCAATTGGATATTTCCTTTCAAGATTAAGAAGAAATGAATCAGTATTTTATTTATCAAATATTTTATTTACAGATAATATGATTAATACTAAATCAGGTGATTTTGTTCTTTTATTTAATAAATTTGTTCTTCCTAGTGTTAAAAAAGAGCATTCTAAATTAGATTTTAAAGTTAATTATTTAGGATATATTGTATTTTCAGTTGTTTTTATTGGAATTACAGTTGGTTTGTTATTTGTTGATGGAATATATTATCCAATTATTCCATTTATCAGTTTATTAGCGTCTTTACTTTGTTATTCACCTTTTTATATTAAAGAAAGAATATTTGATAATTTATTCTATTTAGCATATGAAGATGTTATTTTACAAAGAGTAGCTATATCTATTAAGGTTTTAATTGAACAAACTAAATTAGCATATCAAACTTCATATAATTTAAATAAGGATGAAGATGTAGTCGATCAAACTAGCCAAACTAGAAATGAAGATGCTAAAAAAGGT
This sequence comes from uncultured Prevotella sp., assembly GCA_963639175.1. Taxonomy (GTDB): domain Bacteria; phylum Bacillota_I; class Bacilli_A; order RFN20; family CAG-288; genus Scatoplasma. The sequence goes on along the minus strand of CAVHUN010000011.1, from coordinate 17,261 downwards.
GAAGTTAATCAAGATGGTGTGATTGATTTTACAAATAATGATAATGATTCAAAGGACAATTAGTTTTAATAAAATTGATTAAAGTAGTATAATTTAAGTGTATGATTAAAATATTTATTTCTCCTTCTTGTTCATCATGTAGAAAAGTTAAAGAATGGTTTGATTCTCAAAAGATTCCTTACCAAACTAAAAACATTCTTTCTGGTAGTCTTACAAAAGAAGAAATTAAAGAAATATTGTCTAAATCATTAGATGGAACTGAAGAAATTATTTCTACTAGATCAAATGTAATTAAAGAAAATAAAATTGATTTAAATTCTCTTTCTTTAAATGAATTAATTGATTTTATATACGAAAATCCTTCTTGTATGAAAAGACCAATAATTATGGATGAAAAAAGAATTCAAGTAGGATATAACGCTGAAGAAATAAGATCGTTTATTCCTAAAGAAAGAAGACAATTAAAATATTGTTCACCATATTCATGTAAGAATTATTCTTCTTGTCATAATCAAGCTAATAAATATAAAAAAGTCGTTGATGTTGAAAATATAAATAATGAAGTTGTTAAATAGAAATGTTTAATGACTTTTTATTTTGTTTAGAAAATGTAAAAAAGTAGAACTTTCTTTAACAACTTTTATTATCATAATTTGTGTAATGATTATATCTATAATTTTTAAACCTACAATTAAAATAGGAAATAAAATAGAACTTCAAACTTATTGGATTATTACATTAGTTGGCGCGATATTTGTATTAATAACTAATCAAATAAATTTTAATAATTTATTTGATAGCATGTTAAATGGGTCTATGAATCCAATCAAAATATTAATATTATTTATCTGTCTTTCAATGATTTCAATTTGTCTAGATGAATTAAATTTCTTTAATTATTTATCTTCTAAGGTGTTAAATATTTCAAAGGGCAGCCAATATAAGATTTTCTTTTCTTTATATATTCTAGTAGGATTATTAACGATATTTACATCTAATGATATTGTTATTTTGACTTTAACTCCTTTTATTATTTTGTTTTCTAAAAAGGCAAATATTAATCCTTTACCATATTTAATATGCGAATTTGTAAATGCCAATACTTATTCAATGCTTCTTTCTATTTCTAATCCTACAAATATTTATTTATCTTCGATTTTAAATATTTCATTTGTCGATTATTTATCAAAGATGTGGCTAGCTAGTTTACTTGGAGGACTTTCTTCTTTAATTGTCATCTTATTGTTATTTAGAAAAGATTTATCTAAAAAGATTGAAAATATCGAAATTAATCAAGAAAAAATAAAAAACAAACCTTTAGTAATAATTAATTTAATAATTCTAGGAATTACTACTTTAATGTTAATAGTTTCTAATTATATAAATATTGAAATGTGGTTAATTTGTTTAGCTGCTGCTTTATTATTAAGTGTAATTTTATTTATTTACACTTTAAAATCTAAAGATAAAACTTATCTTTTTGATACTTATAAAAGATTACCTTATAATTTAATTCCTTTTATATTGTCTATGTTTATTTTAGTTTTTTCTTTAAAAGAAAATGGCGTTACTATTTATTTAAAAGATTTCTTAAATTATTTATCTATAAATAAATACGCCACGGCATTTACATATACTATTTCTTCTGTTTTATTTGACAATATTATTAATAATATTCCTATGTCTGTATTATTTTCTTCTTTATTAGATACTAATAATCAAATTGGAGTATACGCTACAATAATTGGTTCAAATATAGGTGCTTATTTAACTCCTATAGGTGCTTTAGCTGGTATTATGTGGATGTCTATATTAAAAAGATATAATTTGGATTTTAATTTCATTTCTTTTATTAAATATGGATTAATAATAGTTCCTGCTGTCATCATTTTTTCTTGCTTAGGGTTAATCGTGTTGTTTTAAACTTTTAGGATTCATTATTTTGATTAAAAAAATAAAAATATTGACATATTGATAATTTACATTATAGACTTAATTAATAAATGCAGCTATTAAATTACTGATCGTTATTTGTATTAATTATGAAAAAGTTTATATATTCAATAATCAATGAAGAAAATTATTCTAAAATTTATAAGTACTCAAGAAATTATTATTTTACTAGTTTCTTTAAAATAATTATATTTAGTTTTATTTATTATTTATGGTTTTCCACTTTATTTAATAGAAGATATTATGACTTGTTAAATGATAATACTAAACTTATGGGTTTTTATATTTTATTCTATGGTGGAATAATTTTGTATAGTTTAATTATAATAATTGCATATATTATAAAAATAATAAGGTGTGAGATGAAATTCAAAGTATTTAAAAATAAATATGTTTTTTGGTTTATAATTTGCACATATATCTTATTAATACTTTGTTATAGTACATTATGGCTACTATATTTTATAACAAAAGATGAGCTTTATTTGATTATATTTAATCGTTACCTTAGTTTTCATACTTATACATTTATATTACTTAGTTTATTTGTTATTGTATTTGTATTAGTACCAATAGGAAGATGTTTAAATAGATACAATAAAAAAAATTATGGAATAGAAACAAAATTAAAGAAATAGTTGATATAAAAGCAGAGATTTATGTAGTTAAATAAAACTTTGTTAAATTTAGTTGTATATTGCTAACAAATAAATATTCATTTATAATAATAAATGACGTTGAAAAGACAAGCTGATATATAATTTATTCATAGCGAGCTATAGATGGTGAAAGGTAGTATTAAATGTATATTAAGTATCACTTGGAGTCATTTTTTAAATTAAGTGCAAAGAAAATAAAAGTCTTTGAACTAGGGTGGTAACACGGTAATTCGCCCCTAGATTAGAAGACTTTTTTATTATTTTAAAGGAGATAAATATGGAACTAAAGAAAACATTATTAATGCCTAAAGGTAAATTTCAAATGAGAGCCAATTTAGCAATTAATGAACCAGTTAGATTGAAAAGCTGGGAAAAGATGAAACTTTATGAATTGATGTTAGATTCAAGAGCAGGTCAAGAAGAATTCTATCTTCATGATGGTCCTCCTTATGCTAATGGAGATATTCATACTGGTCACGCTTTAAATAAGATTATTAAAGATATTATCAACCGTTATAAAGTATTAAAAGGATATCATGTTAAATATGTTCCTGGATGGGATACTCATGGTTTACCTATTGAAAATGCTGTCACTAAATTAGGAGTTGATAGAAAAAATATTCCTGTTTCTGAATTTAGAAAAGCTTGTATGAAATATGCATATAAACAAGTAGAAAGACAGAAAAAAGGTTTCCAAAGACTAGGTGTTGTAGGAGATTTTGATCATCCTTATATAACCATGTTAAAAGAATATGAAGCTGATGAAGTCGCTATTTTTGCTGACATGGCTTTAAAAGGTTATATTTATAAAGGATTAAAACCAGTTTGTTGGTCTCCTTCAAGTGAATGTGCATTAGCAGAAGCTGAAATTGAATATCACGATGTAAAAGCTACAACCATTTATGTAAAAATGGATGTTTGTAAAGGTAATGATATTGTTTCAACAGATGATAGTTTTGTAATTTGGACAACTACTCCTTGGACAATTCCTGCTGATACTGCTGTATGTTTAAATCCTGATATGGAATATGGATTATATTCTACAAATAGAGGAAATTTAGTTTTCTTAAAAGAATTAAAAGATAAATTAGTAGAAGAATTGCATCTTGAAAAGTGCGATTTAGTTAAATCATTTAAAGGAAAAGATGTTGAATATGTTCAAGTAAGACATCCTTTATATGAAGATAAGACTTCATTAGTAATTTGTGGAGATCATGTTACTTCTGATGCTGGTACGGGTTGTGTTCATACAGCTGGTGGACATGGTATTGATGACTATAAAGTATGTTTAAAATACAATATTCCTCCATTTTGTCCAGTTGATGAAAAAGGTAATATGACTAAAGATGCTGGTCCTATTTTACAAGGCATGTTTTATGAAGATGCTAATACTAAAGTAGTTGAATTATTAAATGAAAGTGGTCATTTATTAGCTCAAAAAGAAATTGTTCACTCTTATCCTCATGATTGGAGAACTAATAAACCTACAATCTTTAGAGCTACTCCTCAATGGTTCTGCTCAATTTCTAAATTCAAAAATGAAATGTTAGAAGAAGTTAAAAATGTTAAATATAAACCAAGTTGGGGACAAGTTAGACTTCAAAAGATGGTAGAAGGTAGAGAAGACTGGTGTATTTCTAGACAAAGAGCTTGGGGTGTTCCTCTTCCAATTATTTATAATGAAGATGGTTCTCCTATTATTGAAAATGAAGTTTTTGATCATATTATTAAATTAATAAGAGAAAATGGTTCAAATATTTGGTTTGAAAAAGAAGCTAAAGATTTATTACCTGAAGGTTATAAAAACGTAAAATCTCCTAATGGTAAATTCACTAAAGAAAAAGACATTATGGATGTTTGGTTTGATTCTGGCTCTTCTTGGTTAGCTAGCCAAATCTCATATAACAGTAAATATCCTGCTGATTTAATCTTTGAAGGAACTGACCAATATAGAGGTTGGTATAACTCTTCTTTAACTTTAGCAGTTGCTAGTGGTCATAAAGCACCTTATAAGATGATTTTGACTCATGGATTTATTGTTGACCAAAATGGTGAAAAGTTCTCAAAAAGTAAAGGAAATGGTATTTCACCAGAACAAATCTGTTCAACTTATGGGGCCGATATTTTAAGATTATGGGCTGCAAGTATTGACTTTACCATGGCCGAAATCAAATTATCTAACGATTTAATCAAAGTTGTTTCAGAACAATATAGAAAAATTAGAAACACCTTTAAATTCATGTTAGCTAATTTATATGATAACGATGAAGAATTATTTGATTTAAATAAACCATTTGAATATTCTAATTTAGATAAATTGATGTTAGCAAAATTTGATCAATTGTTAGCTAAAATTGATAAAGAATATGCTGATTATGATTTACTTGGTGTTACTTCATTAGTTGAAAATTTCTTAATTAATGATTTATCAGCTTTCTATTTAGATTTAAATAAAGATATTTTATATTGTGAAAGTAAAGATTCATTACAAAGAAAAGGTGTTCAACATGTAATTAATCACATTTGTAAATCTTTAGCTATTGTCTTATCACCAATTATGCCATTTACAATGGATGAAGTTAATGATTATTTACCTAATAAGGTTGAAAAGAATATTGCTTTAGCCTATTATCCAGAATATTCAGTTGATGAAAACAAAATCAAATTATATGATACTTTCTTATTAATTAGACAAAACGTTTTAAAACAATTAGAAATAAGTAGAAATAATAAAGTTATTGAATCTAATTTACAAGGTGAAGTAACTTATATTACATCAAATAAAGATGAATTAGATTGTATTAAATATTTAGGTGAAGATAATATTCCTACTATTTTAATGATTGCTAAATTTGAAGCAAAAGAAGATAGTCAAAATAAAGTAGAAGTCAGTAAGACTGCATATGAAAAATGCGATCGTTGCTGGAACTATAAAAAAGATGTTGAAGTTGATGAAAATGGAAACCACATCTGTTCAAGATGTAAAAAGGTAATTGATAATGAATAATACATTAGAAAAAATTAAAAAAGGATTCATTTGGTTTTTAAAATCATATGTTTGGGTAATTATATTACTTATTGGAATTGATGCATTAACTAAATGGATGTTTGAAATTTATTTACCTACTGGAAGAGTAACTGTAATTCCTAATTTCTTCTATTTTGAATTAATTCATAATACTGGAGCAGGATGGGGAGCATTTGCTGGTCAAAAGGCTTTATTAGTATCTATTTCTACTATTGCAGGAATTGCAATGGTAGGAATACTTATTTGGAAATATAATAAGTTAAATAAATGGTATAAAGTGGCATTATATTTAATGATTGCTGGAGATTTTGGAAATTTAATTGATAGAGCTTTTTATAAAAATGGCGTTATTGATTTTATTAAATTTGTCTTTGGAAGTTATAATTTTCCAACATTTAATTTAGCTGATTCTTATTTAGTTATTGGATGTATTATTTTATTAATCGCTATTTTAATTGAAGATAGAAAAGAAAATAAGTCGACTAAAAAGGCTGATGAAAGTGTAATTCAAGAAAATTTAGAAAAAGCTAATTTAGTAAATAACGATTCTTCTAAAAAGGAAAATAATCAAGATTTAACCGAAAATTCTTCTAATAAGGATGATACAAATAAACATGAATAGTTATAATATTAAAAATAGCGGTAGATTAGATATTGAGTTAGCTGAAGTTAGTAATCTATCTAGAAGTCAAATTACTAATTATATTAAACAAGGTGTTTATTTAAATGGAAAATTAGTTACAAAACCAGGTACAAAAGTAAAAGAAAACGATGTAGTGGAATTTGAAATTGTCACTAAAGAAAAAGAATTTAAAAAGGTACCAATGGAAATTAATATCATTTATGAAGATGATGATATTTTAGTAATTAATAAACCAAGAGGGTTAGTAGTACATCCAGGACAATCTCATTATGATGATACTTTAGTTAATGGATTGGCATTTAAATTTGATAAGGATGAAGAAGATTTTGAATCTGATTTTAGAATGGGAATTGTCCATAGAATTGATAAAGATACTTCTGGGTTATTAGTAATTGCTAAAAATCTAGAATCTAAACAAAAATTATCTGAAATGGTTGCAAATCACCAAGTAGATAGATCCTATATTACAATTGCTAATGGTTTCTTTCCAAATAAATATTTTAAAGTTGATGCTCCAATTGGAAGAGATACAATCAATAGACAAAAAATGGCAGTAACTGATAATGGTAAACCAAGTATTACTCATTTTAAAGTTATTAAACAATTTAATGGTTTTGCTATATTAGATTGTAAGCTTGAAACAGGTAGAACTCATCAAATTAGAGTGCATTTAGCTTTTATAAAACATCCTATTGTTGGTGATAGTTTATACAATTCTAAAAAGTATGATTTTGCTAATCAAGGTCAATTATTACACGCTTATAAATTGAAATTTAAACATCCAAGAACTGGAAAAAATATGGTGTTTTATGCACCTTTAGATGAATATTTTAAAAATTCATTTATCTATATTAGAAAAAATTATTCTTTATAATTTCTAAAAAAACGTTTAACATATGGGTCAACTTTTTCTTGCCCATATGTTTTTATTAACTGTTTATATACTTTATCTACACTTTTAGAAGCGCCTTTAGGAATTTCCATATTAAAGTGTTGATTCATTTTATTCCAGTCTTGTAAAAATAAATATCTTGCAATAACTGAACTTGTGGCAATAGAAGGATAATATGATTCACCTTTAGTTTTAAAAATGATTGGATTAGTAATAGTTGTAGAGGCGTATCTTAAATATATTTTTTCTTGTTCAAATTGATCAACATAGATAGGTACATCATTATTTATATGGTATTTTCTAAGTAATTCTTGATGACAAAAATTATGGCCTTTGGCTAAGATTATATGTGTTGAGAGATTTTTATCTTTGTATTCTTGTAATTTGTTTGGTGAAATACAAATGGCGTGTTTTTTTATTCTTTCTAATAATAAAGGACCTATTTGTTCTATTTTAGAATCATTTAGTTTTTTAGAATCTTGGACACCTAAAGAATCAATAAACTTGATATCATCATTAGTTAAATAACTTGCAACAATATAAAAACCTAAAAAGAAATCTCCTACTCCTACTTCATCTGAACCAATTTGAGTGGAATTATCTTCCCATTCTCCTAAGGCGGTATTTTTGTTTTTTACTATTGGGTTAGCTTGTTTAAAAAATAAAAAGACTTCATCTTTTACTTCTTGATCAACTTTTCCAGAAAATAAAATAGTGTATTGATTTTTAGATTTGTAACATTTAATTTGAACGTTATTAAAAGTAGTTACTTCAAATACATCATAAGGTCTATTAACTTGATTTATATAACTTGCATTATAAAAATCTTTTATTTCAAGCATTTTAGATTCATCAACTTTGAATTTATAATAAACGTTTTCCATATATCTTATTTATTTTAGCATTTTAAGATTTTATATTAAAGAAAACTAGTCTATTCTTAAATATAAAAATTCAATTGATATTTAAATATTATGATAAAATTATATAGGTAAGATTATGTCAATATTAAACGGGTTAGAAATTAATAAAATCGATTTATTAGTAAGTGGATATTTCGCTTTTGAAGATAGTAAAAATGAATATGAAAATCTAGGAATTATATATGATTCTTCTATTATTGAAAAAGAACATAATTATTTAAAAGAAGGCTTAGATTTTTATTCAAAAGGCGGGATATTAAATTTAAAAAAGGTTAAAAGTCTTTTACATTCTTTTTCTTTAGTTAGTAAAGATGGAGTATTAAATCAAGAAGAACTTTATTATTTTATGGCCTTTTTGGATAATATTGAAGAATTAAAAAAGAATTTTGATCAAGCTCCTTATTATTTTAATTTAAATGATTTATCTTTAGACCTAGTAGAATTTAAAGATTTTAATAAGAATTTACATCGTTGTATTTTACCTGATTTATCTATTTCAAATGATTCTTCTATTTTGTTAAAAGATTTAACTAATCAAATAGCTCACTTAGAGTCTTCTTTTTCAAGTGTATTAAGACAATGCATGGTTAAATATAAACAATATTTATCTACTGAAACTGAGCAGCTTAAAAATGGCTTATCTTGTTTAAGTGTTAAATCAAATTTTAAACATAAGGTAAATGGATTAATTGCTGATGTTTCTAATTCAGGGGAGACTTGTTATATTATTCCTTTAGAAATTTTGAATTTAGAGAATAAATTAACTGAATTAAAAAATAAAAAAATCGAAGAAATAAATAGGATTTTAAGAGAATTTTCTTTATTTATCAAAAAACATTTAGATGATTTAACTTTATCGTATAAATTGTGTTTGAAATTAGACTCTATTCTTGCAAGGGCAAACTTTGGTATGTCATATAAAGGCTGTATTGCTAGTATTAGTGAAGATGTCTATTTAGAAGAATTAGGAATTTTGTTAATTGATTCTGAAAAGTTAGTTAGAAACTCTATTACTTTAGGAAATGATAATCCAAAAATCATGGTTATTTCTGGTCCAAATGCTGGTGGTAAGACTGTTTTAATTAAAAGTGTTGCTTTAGCAATATACATGAATCAGAAATTGCTTTGTGTTCCTTGTTTAGGTCAAGCTAGATTAAAAATATTTGATAATATCGTATTTATTAGTGGGGATAATCAATCCATATTAGATAACTTATCTACATTTTCTTCTCATATTAGTATTATTAATAATGGTTTAAATCAAATTGATGCTAATTCAATTTTTATAGTTGATGAAATTGGTCAAGGAACTTCACCAAATGATGGAGAAGCTATTGGTATAGGTGTTATAAAATATCTTGAAAAAATCGGTTGTTTTTCAATTGTTACTTCTCATTATGATGGAATTAAAGATTTAGCCTTAAGCGATAAATTAATTGCTAATGGGGCGATGATTTTTAATGAACAAACTATTGAGCCTACTTTTAAATTTAAACAAAATTTAGTTGGTAAATCTTACGCATTAGAAGTTGCTAATAATATCGGTTTATTAAAAGATGTAATTGATAATGCTAAAGAATTTTTAAAAACTAAATCTAATTATTCTCAAGAAGAAATCTTATCTAGATTAAATAAATTAGAAGCTGAAAATATAAAGTTAAATGATCAATTAAAAAACAAATTAGAAGAATTAGATAGATTAACAAAGAAAAGAAATGACGCTATAAATTCTTTAAATAAGCAAAAAGAAGATATTCAATTAAAAGCAGATAAGAAAATTGATGATATTGTGTCTTATCAAACTATGTTAATTGAAAAAGCTTATAAAGAAAATAAGATTGATTTAAAACAGTTAGCTGATGCAAAAGGCTTACTTAATTCTTTGCATGCTTCTAAGCCTAATAAAATACCAGTTAAAGTTGAAAATAAGCATGAATTTGCTATTAATGATATTGTAAGATTATCTTCTGTTAATGGAAAAGGAAAGATTATTGAAATTAATCAGGTTAAAAAGATCGCTAGTGTTAGTATTGATGGATTAATTATTAAAAGTAAGTTAGAAGATTTAACTTATGTTCCTTCTAGTGAAACTAAGAAAGAGAAAGTCTCAACATTAGATAAATTTATCGATAAAAAGACTGGAATTCCTATTGAATGTAATTTAATTGGTTTAAGAGAACAAGAAGCTAAAGAAAAATTAGAAAAGTATATGGATGATGTAATTTTAGCTTCTTATCATCAAGTTAGAATTATTCATGGATTTGGTTCAGGTGTTTTACGTAAGATGGTTCAAAAATATTTGACTAACAATAAAAATGTTAAGTCTTTTAGAAATGGTGGAGAAAACGAAGGTGGACTAGGTGCTACTGTAGTTTATTTAAAATAAGATGAATCCTTTATTACAATCTAAAATTGATTTGTTACCAGATAAACCTGGGTCTTATCAAATGAAAGATAAAAACGGCACTATTATTTATGTAGGAAAGGCTAAATCACTTTTAAAAAGAGTCAAGCAGTATTTTACCCGTCCTCAAGAAGGTAAAGTTCAAAAGATGGTTCATGATATTGAAGATTTTGATATCATTGAAACAAACACTGAAAAAGAGGCACTTTTACTTGAAATAAATTTAATTCAAAAATATTATCCTAAATATAATATCTTGTTAAAAGATGGTAAGATGTATCCTTATATAGCTTTAAAAAAAGGTGATGATCCTTATTTAAAGATAGTTCATAAAGATAAAGATAAAAACTATTATTATTTTGGACCATTTCCTTCAAGTGGTTCTTGTTATACAACTATCAATTTATTAAATAAAATCTATCCACTTAGAAAATGTAAAAATATTCCTTCTAAACCATGTTTATATTATTATCTAGGTCAATGTCTTGCTCCTTGTATTAATAAAATAAAAGAAGAAGATTATAAAAATATCGTTAGTGGAATAACTAAGTTTTTAAATGGCGATATTAATCAAATTGTTAATGAATTAACTTCTAAAATGAAAGAAGCTGCTTCTAAATTAGAATTTGAACAAGCTAATGAATATAAACAACAAATTGAAGCTGTAAAACATATTGTTTCATCTCAAAAGATTATGATGCAAGATCATATAGATAGAGATATAATTGGTTATTCATTAAGAGAAGGCTATCTATGCGTGATATTTTTTGTGTATAGAAAAGGTATTCTACTTGGTAAAAATATGTTTGTAATAGATTTATATTCTGATATTGAAGATGGTTTATTATCAACTATCATGCAATTTTATAATAATCATCCTTTACCAAAAGAATTGATAATTTCAAATGAAAATTTAGTTGATATTTTAACTCAAAGTTTAAATATTAAAGTTATTGTTCCTCAACTTGGATTTAAAAAAGATTTATTATTTATGGCCTTAGAAAACGCTAAACAAGGACTAGATCAGCATTTCCAAACTGCTAGATTAGAAGATAATAAATTAGAATTATTAGAAGAGTTAGGGAAATTATTATATATTGATACTCCTTTAGATATTGAACTATACGATAATTCACATTTACAAGGGAGTGACGCGATTGGGGCAATGGTTAAATATATTAATGGGGAAAAAGCGCCTTCTTTATATAGAAAATACAATATTAAAGGTGAAAATAAAAAAGATGACCTTGCTAGTATGAAAGAAGTCTTAACTAGAAGATTTACTAGAATGATTAATGAAAAGCAAAAACAACCTGATTTAATTATTCTTGATGGTGGAGAAAATCAAATTCAAGCGGCTTTAGAAGTTGAAGAAGAATTAAATGTCTTTATTCCTTTAGCAGGATTAAAAAAGAATGATAAACACGAAACAGATTCTTTAATTAATGGCCAAACTGGTGAAATTATTACTTTAGATAGAAAATCACCTTTATTTTTCTTATTGATGAGAATGCAAGATGAAGTTCATAGATTTGCAATTACTTCTTTTAGAAATAAACACACAAAAAGCTTATATCAAACAATATATGATGATATTCCTTCTATTGGTAAAAAAAGAAAGAATATGCTTATAGAAGCATATCCTACTATAGAATCATTAAAGCAAGTAAGCGTAGAAGAATTAAGTCAATTAATTCCTAAAGAGGCTGCAATAATTCTTAAAAAGAAAGTTAATGATAGTCTTAATTAATTAAAGTGAAATAAATATTAATGGTGACTGATTCACTTGGACCAAGAGTGTATAAACTGATTTCTGTATTAGTCGAATCATCTATATACACTTTATTTAATACATATTTACTTGCATCAATTTGTACAATTTCTTCTCCATATATATAAAAGTGAGTTCCATTATTTGTAATTGGACTTACTTCATTTCCGTTACTATCAACAAATGGTTGTTCTTGATAACAAGAAATTGAACTAGTATTAGCTAGAGTAGCTTTATTAGAATTATCTACTGTATATAACTTATAAGTAACTTTAACCTTTTTAGAAACGATGACTTTATAAGTTGAATTAGTTGCATTAATAGGGAAACTAACTACTTTATTAGATTCATCTAATATCTTAGAAATCTTATAATCAACACCTTTAAAAGTGGTTGTAGAATCTAAATATTTATTTAAAGCATCACTAGGATCATTTACTACATCATAAGATTTAATTGAACATGATAAATCAGTATAAGACTTACCATAAGGGTCTTCAAATGTATAAGTTTGAGTAGTTAAATCTTCAAATTCTAAATACAAAGAAATATCTTCACTTGGAATATAATTAACACTATTTTGAATAAAGACTTTTTCTAAATTTTTATCCAAATAATAAAATCCAATAAATTTCTTATCTTGAGTAGATTCTTTATTTGAAATGTAATCACGTATTGATGTAGTAGCATCTTCTTTAAGAGTTAAACTTTCTATATTACATGTAATAGAATCTTTTACATATTTACTAGCGATTAAATTATCATCACCATCAAAAATGGTAACTAAGACTTTATCTAACATCTTAGGGTAGACTATTATATCTTGTTCTACATCTGGCATAACTTTATTATCTTTAAAGAATGGTTCATCTTTAAATGTTCCATCTTCATTTTTTTCATACCATGAATCAAAATAAGTCTCTTCTGTATCTAATAAATCAATTGAAGATAAACTAGGTGGATTAATATTTTCACCTGGGAAACAAGTAATATCATCAAATTTTATTGCATCAGAAATTGAACTCACATCAAATTTAATTGTGACTTTTGAAACATATTTTGCATATAAAGTAATTGAACTATTAGGCATTACTTCAGTAGTTAAATTAACAATGTTTTCGAAATTTTCATCATAATACCAGTTATAGAATTTATGATTATCATCTAAATATAAGGTGTCCTCAGTTATATTTAAACTAGAGATAGCTTCTAATAAATTGGTATTAGGAGCAACTTTAATTGGATCAATAGTTTTAGAATTATTGGTTACAAAGCTAATTGTTGGATATTCTTCAAATTTAGCATATAAAGAAATATCTTCACTTGGATAAGTTCTTGATGAAAATAAAGTGTCGTCTTTTAAGTTGTACCAACCAGAGAAAGTATAAAATTCTTTACTAGGAGTAGGTAAATTTAAATTTTCAATAATATCACCTTCAACACCTTTATATGTATATGAATAATCTAAAGTTTTATCCCCACTAGTATAAGTAGTTGGATAAGTGGCGTTTTCATCATTTTTTAAAAGAGTGATTGTGATGTGGTTTGCAAAAAAGCCATAGTAATTAACTTCACTTTGGAATGGAAAATATAAAACGTTTTCTTTTTTAGTTGAATGTTCTTTATCTAAATACCATCCTTTAAAAGTAGTGTTTTCTTTTACTTTGATTTCACTAAGTATATCATCATCTATCTTAGTGCCATATTTTCCTGAGATTGTTTTAATTAAATTATCTCCATCATAAAAATTTAATGTACATACTTTGTCTTGAATTGAAGTAGGAGAACAAGAAGTAACACTTATTGGCAGTAAGGATAATACAACAAATTTTAATAATTTATTTCTTTTCATAGTTCTATTATAGCTTAATATTTAAAAGAAAAAAAGACTAGTTAAATTTTTTAATATAGAACTAGTCTTTAATTAGACTTATTATATTTTAGTAAATTTACCAGCGTTTTTACCTTTTGAAGCGCGGATCTTCATAGAGCCATCTTGTCTTTCGGCAAGACCACTAACATATTCAGTTGCTTCAACCTTAGTAGCAAATGTTTTGATAACTTTATCAGAACCTTCTAATTTTACTATCCATTTAGAATCACTAGCTCTTTTACTTACATAATAAATTTTTCTACCATCAGCCATATAAACTCTTCCTTTTCTAAGAGTAATTATAATACAAACAAAAAAAATTTTGTTAAATTTATTGTTAATTTTGTTAAAAATCAATAAAATATTTAACATATGACACAAAATAAATTATTTCATTCATTAATGTTAATCTTGGCTGCAATAATTTGGGGAATTGCATTTGTTTTTCAATCTATGGCCAATAAATATCTAGGGCCATATTCTATAAATTGTTTTAGAAGTTTAATTGCTAGTATAGTATTAATTCCTTTAACTTGTTTTTCTTTAAGAAAAGATAAAAAAGAAAACGTAAAATACGATTGTAAATATCCAATAATTGGTGGAATTGTTGCAGGAATATTTTTAGTTTTAGCTAGTGTATTTCAACAGATTGGTTTAAATACTGCTTCTACAGGTAAAAGTGCATTTATTACTACTTTTTATATTGTCTTAGTTCCTATTATTGCTTTGATATTATTTAAACAAAAATGTCAAATTAATTGTTATATCTCCATTGGATTAGCTTTAATTGGATTAGGGTTATTATGTGTTACTGATTTTAGTTTTGCTATTTCTAAAGGGGATTTATATCTATTTATTTGCGCTTTATTTTTCGCTTGTCAAATAACTTGTATTGATAGAGTATCTTCTAAATCTAATTTGTTTTTGTTAGCATTAATTCAAATGTTAACAAGTTTTGTAGTTTCTTTAGTTTTGATGTTGATATTTGAAAAAGTTAATTTAGATCAAATTAAAAATTCCATTGTTCCTATTTTGTATTTAGGAATTGGCTCAAGTGGAATTGCTTATACTATTCAAGTTATTTCTCAAAAGCACATCAATTCAACTTTAGCTAGTTTATTAATGTCATTAGAATCAGTATTTTCGTGTATTAGTGGAGTAATTATTTATACTTTTTATATATTTAGTGATGTTCCTCAATATTTATCTACTCAACAAATTCTTGGATGTGTAGTTATGTTTATTGCAGTAATTTTATCTGAATTACCGTCTAGCTGGTTTTCTTTTAAAAAGAAAGATTAGTTATTTAATCTTTTAGTAAATATAATCATTCTAGTTAGAGCATAATTAAATATTATTAATTCAGTTATTGGCATACTTAACCAAATTAAGTCAGGATAGATTAAAGGTAATAACATTATTAATAATCCACTAATTAAGAAACCTCTTAGTATTGAAATTAAAAAGGAAGTTTGTGGCTTTAATATTGATTGGAAATAATAAGTAGAATATATATTAAATGGTAAAAGAATAAATGATATTGAATATAATCTTATGATTTTACTTGCAATATTTAAGATTTCTTGAGTTGGTTTCATGAAAATATAGACATATAAATTAGGGAAAGCAAATGAAAGTACTACCCAGAATAATCCAATAATTAAACTAGAAATAATCCCATATTTTAATACTTGTTTAATACGTGAATAATTCTTTGCACCATAATTTGTTGATATGATTGGTTGACTTGCTTGTCCAACTCCATATGCACAAGCTTGAACAAATGTAGAAATATTTATAATAGTTCCATAAACTGCTAAAGCATCATTATTTAAATATTTCATGATTTGATTGTTAAATAAGATAGTTAATATTCCCATTGCAACATCAACAAAAAATGAAGAAAAACCATTTATAGAAATATCTTTGCAGTTAATAAAATATTCTTTAATTGAAGAAGTGAGTTTTAATTTAATAGTGCACTTTTTAGAAATAAAATGTGTCATTAAAACTAAAAAGGAAATAACTGAACCAATTGAAGTAGCAAGTCCAGCTCCAAATATTCCCATATTTAATGTGAACACAAATACATAATCTCCTACTATATTAAATAAGCCACCAGATAATATTCCAATAGTTGCTAAGCTAGGATTATTATCATTTCTAATAAAGCAAGTTAACATTTGGTTTATTAAAAATAATGGGAAGATAAATTTTATTGACAAGATGTATTTTTGTGCAAGTGGAATAGTTTGACTATCTCCTCCAAATAGCAATAATATTTGATAATCAAAAAATATTAAAATTATCCAAGAGACTAGCCCTAATATTAATGAAAATATTAATGAAGAAGTAAATATCTTATTAGGAGTATCTTGATCAAGATTGTTTTTACCTTTTATAGTTGAAAAAATAATTGATCCTCCAACTCCAGTAAGTAATCCAAGTGAATAAATTAAATTCCATAAAGGAGCAACTACTGCTAAACTAGCAGTACCAACAGCTCCATGATATTGACCCACTATAGCCATATCTACTAATGAATATATAGAAGTTATTATTGAGCTTCCAAAGGCTGCTAGAAGATATTTTAAATATAATTTCTTAATGTTTGATTGTAATAAATCCATAATTTTAAATAATTTAATTTCTAATACTTTTTAATTCTAACATATACATTTTTAATATCAATAGAAGATTGAAATTAATGATAAAATTATTCTATGAATAGATTTAAGTGTATATATAAAACACCTCAAGAATTTGATGATATATTATTAGAAAGTGATGGTGAATATCTTACTAGATTAGAATTTATTGATTCTAATAATATTAATATTGATGAATCTTTTAATATTAATTTAGAAGTATTTAAAAAGACATTTGAATATTTAGATAAGGATACATCTTATACTGATGAAACTATTAAAATAATAAGAAAGGATGAAGTCCTTAAATTATCTTCAGGTGGAAATGAATTATATGGTTTCCAATTTACTCTAAAAGGAAATGAAAAAAATGATTAGTTACAATAAATTATGGAAATTACTAATTGATAAGAGGTAATTTCTCAAATCAAGTGCAACACTAAATAAAAAGACTCATAGCTTTCCTT
>CAVHUN010000010.1:0-31825 GCA_963639175.1 uncultured Prevotella sp. | reverse complement strand
ATGTTATATAGTTCATTTACTAGTTTTGTTAATTCTATATATGATTCAAATCCTTTGTTTACTAACTGATTCATGCTTTTATTATAATCTATTTTAAATATTATATTATTAATATTTGTTTTGGTGTAATATACTTATATTAATAAGGAGGAAAAATCAAATGTTTTGTCCTAATTGTGGTCATCAATTGTCAGATGAAAAATATTGCCCAAATTGTGGTGCTAGAATTGTTGATGGAAAAGTAGTTGATACAATAGAAGGAAATAAGAGAGAAAAAGAAGTAGGAAAAGAACATGGCCTTTGTTCTATGATATGTGGTATTCTTTCATTATTATTTGGCTTACTAGGAGTTATTTTAGGCGTTATTGCATGTATAGCTGCTTCTAAAGATAGTACTAATTCAAACTATTCAAAAGTTGGTAAGGTGACTGGTATTATTGGAATTATATTAGGTATATTAAAATTCTTAATAATTTTATTCTATTTAGTATGTGTGCTATTAAGTCTAAGTGCACCTCATCCAACAAGTTTTTGTTAAAAATTTAAAAGAAAGGAAAAAATGATTATGTTTTGTAAAAAATGTGGAAAAGAAATTGACGATAATTCTAAATTTTGCCCTAATTGTGGGGCAAATCTTCAAGATGAAATTGAAGTAATTGATTCATATAGTGCTCCTAAAGCTAAAAATGGTTCTACAAGTAAATCAAGAGGCTTAGCTTTAATATTTGCTTGCTTAGGCTTATTTACTATTGCAGGAATTCACCGTTTCTATGTTGGTAAAATTGGCACTGGTATTTTATGGTTATTAACTGGTGGATTACTTGGAATTGGCACTTTAATTGATATAGTTTTAATTGCAACAGGTTCATTTACTGATATTGATGGAAATGTTTTAACTGATTGGAATATAGACTAAATAAAAAATCAAGAAAAAACAATTCGATGGACTAAAAACAAGACATGTACTAAAAAATATTTCGCGTGTCCTCTTTTTTGTACATGCTAAATTGTATACTATCAAAGTAAAGATAAATAATAAGAGTAAGGGGATTTAATTATGATTGATAATAAGAAAAGCTCACTAGTATTGATTTTAAAAGTCTTAGAAGAATATTCTGATGAAAATCATTATTTAACTCAAAAAGAAATCATCAGTAAAGTTTATGATATGTACAATATTTCTTTAGAAAGAAAGAGTGTTTCAAATTCTTTAAATTTATTGATGGATCTTGATTATGATATTAATAAGAGTCCTAAAGGTGGATATGCGTTATTATCAAGACAATTTGATGCTTCTGAAGTTAGATTTTTAAATGATGCTATTTTTTCAAGTAAGGCCATTACTGGTAAACAAGCTAGTCAATTATCTAAAAAAGTCTATTCTTGTTTAAGTAAGTATCAAAGGGAAGATTATTCTTATATTTTAAAATCAGGTGAAATATCTAGAACTGATAATAGTGAATTATTTTTAAATGTCGAAACAATCCAAGAAGCTATTAAGCAAAATAAAATGGTTTCATTTCAATATATAACTTACGATCAAGATGGTAATAAGACTACTAAGTGGGGAAAGTATAGATATAAAGTATCTCCTTATTATTTAGTTAATAACTTTGGTAAATATTATTTATTGTGTTCTACACCTAGATATGGGACATTATCAATTTATAGAATTGATTATGTTTTAAATGTTCAAGTTGAAGATACTCCTTTAATTCCTATTAGAAGCTTAGATAAATTAAAAGACTTTGATATTTCAAAATATCTAAATGAACATATATATTTATTTTCAAGTGAAGTAGTAGATGCTACTTTATTAATTAATGAACCAAATGCAATTCAATGTATAGATGATTGGTTTGGAAAATCAGCTAAAATTTATAAAAGTGATAACAAGTTATATGTAAATATTAAATGTAATGAAGACGCTTTATTTTATTGGATATTACAATATGGAAAACAAGTTAAATTATTAAGTCCTACTAGTTTAGTAAATAGGCTTAAAGAGCATCTAAATGAACAAATAAATATGTATCAATAATTGTACGATGTACTGAATTTGTCTCATAGTTTTTATTATTATATTATTGTCAAAAGGAGATAAAAATTATGAGACTTTTTTCTAAAATTAAAAAATTGTTTAAAATAGTTGACTTCAAATTCGATATGAATGCTCAACTTGGATACTTTGATATAATAAATGAAATTAAAAACGATCTTAATAATCCATCTTCTTTAAAAATAGATGATGTTGAATGCTATTTATTAGATAATGAAAATTATGAATATAAAATAAGTTATACATGTAAAAATGGTTTAAATATGGAATTGCATTTTGTTGTCTATTATGAATATAGAACTGAAAATAAAGATATCCTAAATTACTTATCTTATTCTAAAAAATACGAAGAATTTAAAAATAAAGAAAGTTTAAGAACAGTTATTGTATAAATGGTCTAACTCCATCCATAACAAGTTTCTTAACTAAAGTAAGTGTTTCATCATTATAGACTTCTGGATTAGATAAACTCTTTCTAATAAATTTAAAGATTAAAGTTGTAGTGTATTCATAGAATAATAAATATTCTTTATCACCATATTTTTCTGGAAGTTTAAATAAACATCTAGCAATTTTGATGCAACGTTCTTTATTATTAAATAAATATTTGAAATCACTAGATTTAGCATCAATAAAAGAAACATAAAATAAAACGAATTCCTTATGAGATAGTAAATCTGTTAAATAGAAATCACAAAGTTGATAAGGAGTCTTACCTTCAGCAATAAATTCTTCATTTTTTCTCATACAATATTGTTCAAATCTAGTAGCTAATTCAAGTACTAAAGCATCAATTGATTCATAGAATTGATAAATAGTATGAGTTGAAATACCACATTCTTTAGCAATATTTCTTGCAGAAATTTCTTTAACTCCTTTTGTTGCTCCAATATGTATAGCGGCTTCTTCAATTTTTTGTTTAATGTTGTCTAATTTTCTATAGGCCATTATATAAATCTCCCCTAAATATCTCTAAGCTTCGATAAGTTTAGAAAAATTCAAATAAAATGTCAATATATATATATATATATATATAAGTGAAAAATTACTAAAAAAGCCCATAAATAAGGCGTTTTTTGCTATTGTAAATTTTTTGCAAAGCTTACAAAAGTAAACATAAGCTCTCTCAAATAAAGCTTTAAACTAATCAAAGCTAAAATTGATAATCTTATTATTATTTTATTTATTTAAATTGCAGCTAAATTTTTCTTAAAATTTTACTTTACAAATTCAAATCACTAAAACTATAATATTTTCATTAAGGGAGATTTTAACTTAATTTTGTTGCAAGAATTATGTTTTGTTATTATTCAAGTTGAAAATAATTTACATCTTTTTTGTTTTTGAAATTGTTAAGAAAGGGGAATAATATGAAAAAACTTCCAAAGTTGATAGTATTGTCTTTACTCACTCTAACTAGTTTAGCTGGCTGCGATAACGGGGGGGGAAAAGATAGTTCTTTAAGTAGTAAAGAAAGCAGTAGTTTAACTACAAGTTCATCTTCTAGTTCTTCTGCTAGCTCATCTAAAGTCAGTAGTAGTGTAGATTCATCTATTGAATCAGTCGTTTCAAGTTCAAGTGCAGAAAGTAGTGATGTTTCTAGTAATGTATCTATTGATCCTATTTCATCTGATGTTTCTTCTAGTGAAGATTCTTCTAGTAGTGAATCTTCTTCAAGTGAGGAAGAAAAATTCAAGATTAGTTTAGTTAAAGATGCATTTGTTGAAGCAGAATTTTTAGTAGATGGAAAAGCTATTTCTCTTGATGATGAATTAAATCAAGGTGTAGAAATAACAATGAATCTAACATTTACTACAGATTATATGTTAAAAGATGCTCCTACTTTTTCTTTAGATTGTAATGTAGAAACTCTAAGTGAAGGTGTTTCTTATAAATTTGTCATGCCTAAAGGTAATTTGACAATTACTTTAGCCTCTAAAGAAGTTGAAAAACTATATCGTGAAGTTAAATCAGTTGATATTATTTCAACTAATTATATTGAAAAAGTAGAAGGTATAAGTAAAGGTCAAGATATTAAAATAGGTAATACTGTTGAAGTAGAATTGACCGCTAAATATTCATCTTATACTCAACTAACATATGCAATTATTGTTAATGGTACAACTATCAAATTAGAACAAGATAGTACAAATTTTAAATTGTTCAAAGGTAGTTTTGAAATGCCTGATGAAGATATTGAAGTTAAAGCTACTCATATAATGAAACAAGCAGGAGAAGATGACACATTTACTACTGTTCAATTTGAAAGCAGTGATTTATATGATATATATGGTATTGAAAATAATGCTAAATATAAATGTAAATTAGGTACTGATTATAATTATGATTCATGTCGAATTAAATTTTATGTTATAAAGAAAAACTTAAGTACCAAGATTACTAAAGTTGAATGGAGTGTAGGCGAATCTACTTCAACAACAAAGATTTCTGGTAGTGATAATTTGTATGAAATTTATTTATATAACTACACAAGTAGTATTGCTAATAATACTATTCATATCAAAGTTACTTCAGAAGAAGTTGGTACATGTAAAGTAAGTGTAGATGACTTAGATAAGATTGATGTTGATTTAACTGAAAGTGAATTTACTGCAACAGAAAAATTGATAATAACACCTACAGCTAAAGATGGATATTATGTTGTTGGCTTAGCTTCGATTACTGATGGTGAAGGAAATGATGTAACTTCTATTGGAGATTACTATACATCTACAAATAAAGTTAGTATTTCTTCATTACCTAAAGGTAGTATTGTCGTTAAATTTAAGATTGTTAAAGGCGTTGAAGTTCAAGTAAATAAAGGCGATTATGTTGAAAGTTATAAGTTAGAATATAATAAAACTTCTTATGATTGGTGCGAATCAACTTATGCTATTCCTGGTAAGCAACTTAGAATTACTCCTACTTTAAAATCTGAAGTAAACGGTAAAATTGCAAAGGTTTATTTTAATGGACAAGAAATGATTTCTTCATATGGTGGTAGATATATTATTGATGTTCCTGAAGATTTAACTACTACACCTATTATTACTTTTGAAGTTGCTTTTGCAAGAACCATTACATTAAAAGCAAGTGATGAATTTGATATTTATAGTTCTCCAAAAGGAAGTGCATACAAAGATGAACAAATATCATTTAAATTAAGAGAAAAAACCGGTTATAAGATTGAATCAGTTAGTTTATCAAATGGTACTGTATGTGAAAAAGGAAGTTCATGGAATTCAGAAGAATTTAAATTCACAATGCCAGATGAAGATGTTGAAATTAAAGTAGTTACTAAACAAGTTGCAACTCATGCAGTTACTAAAACACTTGGTGAAGGTGTTACCTGTACATTTGAAAATAAATATGGATTAACTTTAACTGATGATCAATTAGCTACTATAAATGAAGGTGATGAATTAAAAGGCAAATTATCATTTGCTAATGGATTCAAAGCAAAAAGTGTTACATTTGGTGATGAAACAGTTGAAGTAAATTCTAATAAATTTACAATTACTGTAAGTAAAGATGCTACTTTAAAAGTTGAAACTGAAGAAGAAGAAAAGCATGGATTAACAATTAATAAAGAAAATGCTGACTTATTTGATAGTGTTGCTGTTAGAGATACAAATGGTGGTGTTGATATTAAAGGTGAAGATTTAAAATGTTATGTTGGACATAAAATTAGAGTTACTCCTAGTTTATCAACAGCTGGTAAGAAAGACTATCAATTATTAGAAAGCTCATTTAGCTTAAAAAATAGCGCTGGCGATGATATTGAATTTACATATTCTTCATATTATGCTTACATTGAATTTACAATGCCTAGTTATGATGTTACTTTAACAATTACTCCTTCTTCATATCCTACAGTTAATTCAATTGCAGGTGATAATTGTAATTTGTTAAAAGTTGTTGAAGGTTCAACTTATTCTTTCCCTAGTGATTCTTCTTCATTTATTAGTGTTCCTGGGACATTAAAGCAAGGAAAAAAATACACAGTATTTTTAGATGATTCTAACTATGATTCATCTAAAACATATCAATTATTAGTTAAAGACTCTAGTGGAAAAGAATTAAAAAATAAATCATTTTCAAGTAATCATGATTATTGGAGCTTTGATGTAGGTACATTAGATGTAACTATTAGCTTGACAATTAAATAATAATATTGATAAGGGTGATTAATATGAAATTAAATAAAGTGTTGGTTATTTCACTTTGTTTATTAGGACTTGTGTCATGTGATAATGGCACAATCCCTTCTAGTGAAATAAGTTCTTCAAATAGTAGTCAGTCGTCTTTAGCTACTTCTTCTAATTCAATTAGTTCTTCTAGTGAAGTAAGTTCAAGTAGTGCTAGCTCTTCTAACGAAAGTAGTTCTACTTCTTCAAGTGAGACTTCTTCTAGTTCATCAAGTCAATCTTCTATTCAAGAAGTTCTTCCTACTTCTATTGGAACAACTTTTAAAAGAAGTGTTATTGGGGTAAATGAAGAATTAAAAATTGATGTTGTATTTACCCCTAGTAATACAACTGCTAAAAATGTTAGATTTAAGTCTTCTGATCCTTCAACTATTAAAGTTGATTCTTCTACTGGTGTAATTAAAGGTGTTGCTAGTAGTAAAAATACTGTTGGTATTACTATTTCTAGTTTAGATAGTACTAAGGTAACTCCTATTACTATTTATTTAAAATGTTCTTCTAATGAGAGTGAAGTTAATAATGATAAATTAGTTGTTAAATTAAAACAAGCTATGGAAAATGAAGAAGATAATATTGTTAGTGGTACTATTAGTGTTACTTCTCAAACTAGCTCATCAGAAGAAATGACTTTTACAAATAATTTTGAAAGTTATGATAATCATACATATAATAACATCAAAGATTATTCAAACAAAAATTATTTAGATTATATTGGATTTGATGATAATTATTGTTATGTAGTTAGATATGATGAAAATAGTAAAGTTACAAATACTAAAAAGAACGATATTATAGAAGATGATCAATCTAGTACTTTTTCTTCTAGTATTAAAAGAAGTGTTGCTAGAACTCGTTCTCATTTAGCTTGTATATTGCCATATCATTATTCTTCTAATTATATTTATGGTGTTTCTAATTATTTAGAAGATCAATTTATTTCTCCTATATTTGATAAATATAATTGTGATATTTCTTCTAAAGATAACACGATGACTATTTCATATAATAAAGGTGATGGATTATATAAGGAATTATATTCATTAGAAATAAGTTTTGAAAATGATAATTTTAAGACAATTGATTATTCTCATTATGCTTATTATTCAAATTCGTTAGATGAAAACTTCAATGTTATTGATTCAGCTAAACCTGTTTCTTATGAAATATTTAGCGCGTCTTTAAATAGTGGAGTAAAACAAGCTGATACAAAAGAAGATAAGATTGTTCCATCAGATTTTTATTTTGATAATTTCAGTTTAAACTTTTATAAATCAGATGATTTAAATACTCCATTAACTTCATTTTCTAGAGGCGATACTATCGTTTATAGATTAAATGAATTTTCTCCTTCAAACGCTATTGATTCAATAGATAGAATTTATGTAGAATCAGTTTCTGATGAATCTGTTTTAAATATTGCTGTTAATAAATTGGCACTTAATGCAGTTGGAGCAGGGGATTGTGAAGTAGTATTAAAATCATCTAAGGCGACATATAAAGCAAAATTACATGTTGATATTCAAAAAGCAACAGGTATTAAAGTAAGCACAATTGATGAAAGTATGTTAAATACTGATTATCAATTATTTAGTGTAGAAGTTGAACCATTTGGTGGAGAAAACGATTTAGAAGTCTCTATTTCAAAAGGTGAAGAATATGCATCCTTAGAATATGTAGATTCAATTAGTATGTATAAACTTATTGGTAATTCAAATATGGAAGAATCAAAAGGTGAAGTAACTATATTAATTCAATCTAAATCTAATTCTCAATTGAAAAAAGAAGTTAATGTTACTGTAATGAAAAGTTTAACAAGTAAGGAATTATTTGAAGTTTTAACTTCTAATAAATATAAATCTAATAACAATGACTCTTATTATAATTACTATACTGAACTAGAATTTACATCTACTTTAGTAGAAGGTAAAGGATATTTAGGAACATATGTAATCTATAGAAAGCAAGGAACAGTTTTTGCTACATTTACTTTCTATTATTCAATATCAGGAGGAAAAATAAGTATTGTATCTTCTAGTTGTGATCCTTCTTCATATTGTAAAGATTTAAAGCTTCAACTTAATAGTCCTTCTGGATTAAGTATATATTCTCAATTTACAGATATATGTACAGATGGTGAAGATGATTATACTGTTTCATATGTTTTAAATGCTGTTAGTAAGGAGTAAGTATGAAAAATAAAATATTACCAGTATTATTTTGTTTAACTTTACTTGTTGGATGTGGAGAAAATTCTTCATCTTTAAATTCTTCTTTAGCTAATAGTTCTTCTTCAAGTCAAGAAGCAACTAGCTCATCTAGTTTTTCTAGTTCTTCAAGTCAAATAAGTACTTCTACATCTAATATTGATTTAATAAATGAATTTGCTAAATTAGCTCAAAAAGATAATTACACTTTAGAAATAGAAGATTATGGAGGAGACTTTAGCGAATATTTTCTTAAAGATGCTTTCTATTATGAATTCTTAGATGATAAAACTGAAAGTGGAAATTTGGTCTTAAATGGATATTTAAAAGACGATAAAGGAGTTTATTCGGTAAATATCAATAGTCAAGATAAAATTAGTTTTGGTTATTATGAATACGATGATGATAATGATAGATATTTAACTGATATTTATCAAGGAATGTATTCTTTAAAAGATCTTTATTTAGATGAATCATATTTTACATTTGATGCAGAACAAAATTGTTATGTAATTGATACTTTAGATTGTGATGAAGCAAGAATCTTATTTAGCATATGTGGATATGATCCAGATAGTACAACTTCAGGAATGAGTATATCTGATGTAAAAACTATCAAGTTAACCAAAAATGAAGATGGTTACTTACAATTCCAAATAGTATTTAATAATTCTAGAGGCACAAGCAAAATCAGCATAGTTGATGTTGATAACACTAAATTAGATTCAAGAATAAGTAAAGCCATTGAAAATGGCAGTCAAGCTAAAATAAGAGTAGATCAAAATGATGTGGCTTATGATTATTTAGCTGAATTAAAAAATCTATCTAATTTCACGTTAAAAATTCAATCCGATTACAATTATGGTAACTGGACAAATTATACAAATACCACTAAATATACTTCTTCTGCTTACTATTCTATTTCTTCTAGAGAAGGTGAAACAGATTTAGGATACGTATTAAAAGATGGTAAAGTATATAATTTATATTTTGATGAAATTAGTGAATCATATTTAATAGGTGATGTAGTTAAATCAAGTTCAGGAAGTACTTATTCTTCTTTAGATGATATTTTATATTCATTCTCTTCTACTTCTTGGGATCCAAATACTTTCAAGATGAGAAAAGAAGGGGATAAATATATCATTGAAGAAACTGATTATTTAGTAAATGTATTTTACATGCTAGATGAGACAGCTATGAAATTTATGTTACAAAATCTAGAATTTAAAAAGAATGGTAATGACTTTGAATTTGTTTTCAATATGGTCTACGATTTAAAGATTAAATTTACTGTTACAGATATTAATACTACTAAAATTGGTGATTATAATTAGCTTTATTATTAATTAATATTTACATTATGTAAAAATACTTTGAAAAGAAAGCTTTTCTTAAAGTATAATTTAATAGTGGCTAATTTTAATGGGGGGAATATTTTAAATGAAAAAACATAAAATTTTAAGTGTTTTGTTATTAACAAGCGCTTTACTTACTTCTTGTAACGATAATACAAGTTCTTCAAATCAAACTAGTGCTGCTTCTTCACCTAGTTTAAGTGAAAGTCAATCTAGTCAAGCTATTACTAATTCTAATGGGAATAGCGATTCTAGTAACAGTGTTATTAGTGTTTCTACTAACAGCAATTCTAGTTCAGCTGATTTAAGTGTAAAGCAAAAGATTTATACAAAATTTATAAATGCATGTACAACTCATAAATACAAAGTTGCTTATGAATATAAATCTAAACAATATGAAGATGTATATACTCAAAATTATGAATTCTATGGAACTAGTAATGGTGGATACATGTTATTAGATTCATATAAAGATTCATCAAAGAAAATGGTATATTCATATCAATATATCGATAATAAAGTAAGTGGATTAACTAGTGTTGCAAGTGTTGATACAACTGGTCAAGTAGTCGTTTTTGAAGATTTATCTAGTGGGGATCCTTTATATAATTTTAATGCTTTAACTTTTGAAGAAGAAGAATTAGAAGAATATACATCTAATTTAAGTAATACATATAAAACCACTAATAAAGATGTTATATCAGCTCTTGTTTATTTAAAGGGTATTTCTAGTTATGTTTCTAATAATAGCATTACTGCTTCTACATGTGTTTTCTATATTAATGAAAATGATGATTTAGAATTTATATTATTAGATTCTAATAATAGTTATATTGAAAATAGTGAAGGAACTTTAAAAGATATTGGAACTGCTTCTATTAAAGGAATTGAAGATTATATTTCTAATTTCAAAATGGGCGAGACTAAATTAACCTCTAGCCAAGCAAGTTCTTTATTAAATGAAAATTTACAAGCAGATAGCAATGTCTATTATGTTGAAGATGGCTCTAAAGAATTAATTGAAAAAGCTGTTGTTAAATATTCTTCTTCTAAATTACAAAATACTTTATATGATAAAGATAATAATTTAATATCTAATAATTTATATAAAAAGGGTGATGGAAGTTATCCTAGTTTAGAAGAATATGGCGTTAATGGATTAAATGAAGTTGCTACTAAAGCTACTTCTTCTTATTGGAATGATGTTGCCTTTGTAAGTAAATATTTTGATTTAGATGCTTTTAGATTAGAAAGTGATGGATATTATCATTACTATGGCTATCAATTAAATGGTTTATTTAATGCATTAACTCACTTAGAATTAAAATTAAATGTTTCTTCTTTAAAAATTAAGATAGAAGATAATACTACTAAAGTTGAATTTGAAAGTAAGGTTGCTGTTACTAGTGAATCTAAAAAGATAAATTATAAAATTGAATCTGTTATTTCAAATGATCCAGTATTTATTGAACAAGAAGTCTTAGACCCAATTGAAAATCAAACTGATAAAATTAAGACTGCTATTAATAAATTAAATGGTGATAATGCCAACTTTAAAGCCACAATAGTAGAAAAAGAAGGCGATGATTTTAATAGAACAGAAGTGATAACTGTCGCTTCTAATATTGTTTATTCAGAGGCAAATAGAACTGAAGATGGTAAAAAGACTTCTTATAAACATGGTTATGTTCAAAAAGATTCTGATGTTATTGATTTCAATGTTAAAGAAGATGATAGCTTATTAGCAAAAGAAAAATACAAATCAAAGAAAATTAATGAATACACTGGCTGGAAAGCAGTAGGTGAAGTCTTCAAGTTCAACGATGATAATTCTAAATTGTTATTAAGAGATGAAGTATTCGAAATTGATGATTATTTATTAATTGGATCATATGATGATATTACAATTGATGAATCTAGTTTAGATATTTCATTTAACTATACAAATTTAGAAATCTCAAGTATGAAATTCTCTTACACAATTACTGCAGGAGTTACTGGCACTGCAACTGTAACATTTGAATATCCAACTGAATCAAATCCAATTGACTTTACATCTGAATTTAAAGAAAAGGTAAATAATTTAAATGTTGATGAATTACCTACAAGCTTTAATGGTGAATCTTCTGCAGTAGTCAATGCATTTAAAGATGCTGGATTTACTACAGAAGAAATTGAAGAAATTCCTTATTTACCTGACGAAAAATTCTCTAAACATTTCTTTGGCGCTTATGATTGGGGAATTTTAAATATTATTGTTGATAGTGATTATTTAACCAAAATAAAAGATGATGGCACAGCTTATATGACTCAATACAAAAAAGATTTGGTTGAAAAATATGGTTATACTTTAGTTAGCACAAGTTCACTTGGTGAGACATATAAAAATAATAAATATGAAATCATATGTTCTAAAACATTAGGTGGCGGTTTCTATTTTAGTAAAATAAGTAATTAAATTTGAAAGATTCATCTTAAGAGGGTGAATCTTTTTAACTGGGTTAATTTTTGAAAAAGTTGCAAAAAGGTGCAATGTATGTAAGAAAGATAACGTAAAAAGGTACAACATATGATATAATAATGGTGTGAAAAGGTACAACATATGGAAAGAAAGTATTTAAAAGATTTGATTGAATGGAGAAATGATCCTGATAGAAAGCCGCTTTTAGTTTGGGGAGCTAGACAAGTTGGTAAGAGTTATTTAATCGAGGAATTATTTGCAAAATCTTATTATAAGAATTCATATTTAAAGATTGATTGTTCAGATGACGATGATTTTGTTTCATTTGTTTATAAAAATGATAGTCTTTCTAAAGTTTTAGATTATATTAAAATTCATTATGAATTTGATGTTGATGAAAATCATTTGCTGTTTTTTGATGAAGTCCAAGAATGTTTACCAATTTTAAAAATGATGAAGCATTTTTGTGAAAAAAGAAGGGATATTCCTGTTATTGTATCTGGATCGTTAGTTAGAATTAAATTAAATAGAGAAGTTCATAAAAAAGGAGCATTTTCAAATACTAAATTTTTATTTCCAGTTGGTAAAATTAATGAATTAAATATATATCCAATGACTTTTGATGAATTTGTCATGAATTATAATAAGAATTCATTCAATTATTTAATCGAACATTTTAATAATAAAAAGGAAATTCCACTTGGATTACATGAAGAATTAATGAATATTTTTAATGAATATTTATTTGTTGGAGGAATGCCAGAAGCTGTTGATACTTTTATTAAGTATAAAGAGAATAAATTAGTCGCTTATGAAAAAGCATATAAAAAAGTTCAAGAAATTTATTCTAACTATTTATCAGATATGGATTTATACCAAGTTTCAATGGAATCAATTTTAAGAAGTAGATTAATTTATAGAAATATATATTCTCAGTTAAATAAGGAAAATAAGAATTTTAAGTGTTCTCAGATAAATGAAAAGTTTAAAACTAGGGATGTTATTTCTCCAATTGAATGGCTAGTTACAGCTAATGTTATTAATAAATCTTATTTATTAAAAGAACATGTTGTTGCTCCTTTAATTGAAAAAGAAGATTCACTATATAGATTATATTTATCAGATATGGGGCTTTTCACATATCAAAGTGGATTAAATGCAAAAATGTTTGTTACTAATAAAGAAAATGGATTATCTGGTATTTATTATGAAAACTATATTTCTATTGAATTAGTCGCAAGAGGAATTAATTTGTTTTACTGGAGAGGAAAAAGAGATAGTGAGCTTGAATTTATTTTCAATTATGATGGTAAAATAATTCCTATTGATGCTAAAAAGAATAAAGGAAAATTAAATTCAATAAATGAATTTAGATTGCATAATCAAAAAGATATTGCAATTAAAGTATCTGCAAATCAATACGGATATGATAAAGAAAATAAGATATTAACAATTCCATATTATTATTTTGCGTTTTTCTTAAACGATTTATCTAACGAACTTGAAATTAATTAACTTTAATCTTTCTTTTGAAATATTAATAAATATGAGCTATCATCTTCATTTGATTTTATTAAGTTAAAATCATTTAAATAATAATTAGCTTCTTTATTAACTGGTAATAATGTTGATGATATATCTTCACATTTTCCATGAATTTGAGTAAGTCTAGCTCGTGATAAAGAGTGCAAGATCGCAAAATATCCTCCTTTATTTAGACTTTCATATAAAACTTTATTTAGTTTTTCTTTATCTAAAAAATGAGGATAGGCGTTATATATTACTATAAAGTCGAATTTTAATTTGTTATTATAAAAATCTTCATTTATAAATTCTATGTTTGGATTGTCTTTGTATTTAGATTTAGCAATCTCAATCATATTAGTTGAAATATCAATCCCAATGACTTTTTTAGTCGTTTTAGATGCTAATATTCCACTTATTATTCCTGTTCCACATCCTAAATCGCATATTTCCATATCATTTGAAATTGGTAATAAATCAACTAATTGTTCTAATCTTTGTTTAGTTATATGCTCGTTTTTATCCCAGCTAGCGGCTTGTTTATCAAAATATTGTTTAATATTATTCATGTTTCTATTATATAATAATTTTGTTGATTTAAGGTTGGTGAATTATGGATAAAACAAAAAAGAAAACTAATAAAGTGTTAAAAATAATATTGTGGGTAATTGGAATTATCATCCTTTTATTTTGTGTAATTATAGGTGGATGGAATCTAATTAAATTAGGCGTTTATTCTACTTATTATTCTATAAAAACTGATTTAGTAGATAATCCTGGATTAAATGATAATTACATTTGCCAAGGTGTTAGCTACATCAAAGAAAAGAATGTTTACATTACTAGTGGATATATGACAAATAAAAATGAACCTAGTAGAATTTATAATATCGACACAGCAAATAAATCTAGCTACACTCAAATATATTTTAGCGATAATTCGATTTGTAACGATCATTTTGGAGGTGTAGCTTATAATAAAAACACTGTTTATATTGCCTCTACTAAAGATCAAAATGTTTATTTGTTAGATTTAGAAGATGTCTTAACTAGCTCTAAATCAATTATTAAGTCTACAGTTAAAGTAAATAATAACGCTGATTTTATATTTACAAAAGATAATTATTTATATGTAGGTGAATTTAATAATTCTAAACAATATGTGACTAATCACATACATAAAATTAATGAAAATACTACATATAAAGCAATTGTTTCTAAATATGATTTAACTGATTTTAGTTCAAATTCTAAACCAATTGAAGAATATGCTATTAAAGATAAAGTTCAAGGTTTTTGTATTACTTCATCTTCTAAATTTGTAATTTCAACTTCTTGGGGACCTTCTTTTTCTCATTATTATGTATATGATTCTGTAAAAGCAAAAGTTGATGATTACGATAATGGAATACCTGTTTATTATATGGATGATTCTAAATTAGTAAGTGATATTCAAGGACCTTCTATGGCAGAAGATTTAGATTATTATGATGGAAAAGTCATAAGTTTATCTGAATCTGCTTCAAATAAATACATTTATGGAAAACTTTTATTTAACAATAAAATTGTAGGATTAAAAATTGATTAATTATGGAAATAATAGAGCAATTAAAAAGATATACACCAATTAATGAACAAGAACAAATAGATAAACAAGTTATCCTTTCTCAAATTGAAAATAACAATGATATCTTTTATAGAACTAATTTAACTCAACATATTTCCGTCTCAAGCTGGACTATTAATAAAACTAGAGATAAGGTTTTAATGTGTTTTCATAACATTTATAAATCTTATTCTTGGTTAGGTGGACATGCAGATGGAGATACTAATTTAAAAAGAGTAATCTTAAAAGAAGTAGAAGAAGAAAGTGGACTAAAAAATATAAAGATATTAACTGATGATATTTTTTCACTTGAAATATTATGCGTAAATGGACATGTTAAAAAAGGAAATTATGTTCCTAGCCACCTTCATTTAAATATCACTTATTTAATAGAAGCTGATTCAAACGAAAAATTAAAAATCAAAGAAGATGAAAATTCTGATTTAAAGTGGTTTAGTATTGATAATGTAGTCAGTTCATCTAATGAAGAATGGATGAAAGAAAGAATATATTCTAAATTGAATTCTAAATTAAAAATGTATATTGAAAACAAGATAATTTAATTTTCTTCAATTTGAATATCATCTTGATTAATTGTAATTGTTTTATTAAATCCAAGCATATTTGAAAGTCTATGAGAAATAGAAATAACTGTTTTATCTTGGCTTTCATTTGTTAAAGTATCAATGATTATCTTTTCTGTTTTACTATCTAAATTTGCTGACATTTCATCTAAAAGTAAGATCTTAGGATTTTTAATTAAGGCCCTAGCTAGATTTAAAAGTTGAAGTTGACCATTAGAGAAATCTTCTATGTTAAATTTAGCATCATATCCACCCTTAATAGTTTGTTGAATATAAGAATCTATATTTAATTTCTCACATATTTTAATTACTTGTTCTAGGCTAATTGAATCATCTTTTAATGTGATTTGTTCTTTAATAGTTCCTAATATTGGAGAGAAAGTTTGATTGACATATCCAAATATTTCTCGTTTGTATTTATCGTCTATTAATTTTGTATCGTAATTATGAATATAAATATTTCCTAAAGTAGGGTATTCATAAGAAAGGATGAGTCTAAATAAGGTGGTTTTACCGATTCCAGTTCTTCCTATTATTGTTACTTTTTCATTTTGATTGATTTTAAAAGATACGTTATTAAATATATTTGTATCACCATCTTTATATTTAAAAGTCAAATCTTTGACTTCTAAAATAGGCTTATCTAAATTGGTATTTAAGACTTTATCACTTGTTAATGTTTCATCTTTTTTAATGTCTTCTTCTAGTGCCATAAAATCATCAATCCTTTTAATTCCTGAAATTCCAACTTGTAAAACTTGAAGTTGCATTCCTAAATCTTGAATAGGAGAGAATATATTGCTAATTAAAGAAATGCTAGCTGCAAAACTACCAACACTAATTCCAATTATATCGTTGCCACTAGTTAAAGAATAGCTTACTAATAAGCAAACTAATCCAATTACAAAAGCGCGAATTATCATAACAATAGGAGAAAAGATAGAATCATATATTGCACTTTTCTTACTGACTTTTACATCTTCTAATAAATTAGAAACATATTCATCTTCTTTAAAGTCTCTTTTTTGAGTATTGACTAATGTTTGAATATTAGTGACTGATTCAGATAATGTATTGGTTAATTGGTTTCTAATCTTTCTAGATTTAATTTGGTTTTTTAATATTTGTTTTCTAAAATAATCAGAGATTATATAAATGATTGGGATAATACAAACTAAAATAATTCCTAGAATATAATTGAATATAAAGATTGAAATTACAATTGCAAGAATCTTAAATAAAGAAACAATTAAAGACACTAAACCATCTGAGAAAATAGTTTCTACACTTGCAACATCATCAATTATTCTAGAAGTAGTTGAACCAGTTCCAACATGACGGTAATAACTTGCAACTATCCTATTTGATTTTTCCATCATGACATACCTTAATTCTTTAATCATTTTTTGACCGATAACATCAAGGATATAATTTTCTAAAAGTGTGAAAGCAAAAATTAGAAAATAAGAAATAAAATACATTAATGTGTAATATAACAATTTAGAATTATCAATTGAATTAGTTTGAATACTTACGTTGATAAATTTATCAATCATAGATTGCAAAATTAAAGAAGGAAGTAAGCTTACTAAAGATACTCCAATAATTGAAAAAAGCAAAATTGATGTGTAAATCACATGCTTTTTTAAAGAAGATAATAAAAATAATGATGTTTGAAATTTATTATTCATTGTTACCCTCCTTACTTTGAATTAAATATAATTGTTTATATGTAGGGCAATTTTCCATTAAGTAATTATGACTTCCAAACATATAAGTACCATCGTTATTTAAGAAAAGAATCTTATCTTGATCTTTGAAAAATGAAAGTCTATGTGAAGTAATAATTAAAATGGAGTCTTCACATCTTTTATATATGTTATTTATAACTTTGTTTTCTGTTTGATAATCTAAAGCGGAGAATGGATCATCTAATAAGATAATATTTTTGTCTTCAAAAAGGGTACGCGCTATTGCTAAACGCTGTTGTTGACCACCAGATAATTTAACACCTTTATTTCCAATTATGGTGTTTTCTTTATCTTCCATATTATTTAAGTCAGTTATAAAATCAACATCTTCTAAATATGGGATAATATCTTCATTCTTTTCAAATTCAATATTTTCTTTTATAGAAGAAGTAAATAATTCATATTTATGTCCTAAATAAGCAATATTAGCTGAGATTACTTGATTAGGGTATTCACTTATTTGTTTAGAATTAATTAAGGCTTCACCTTGATATGGAATTAATTGAATTAATGATTTTAAAAATATAGTTTTTCCACTATTTATTATTCCACTTACAAATAATTTATCGCCTTTATTAAGCTTAAGATTTAATCCATTTATATAAGATTTACCATTTATATTTAAAGAATAGTCTTTAAATTCTAATTGAATATCATCTAGTTTTTGCTCATTAACAGGATATTGTTTATATGGTTTAATTAAATCTTTAATACGATTGTAGCTAGCTAGTCCTTCTACAATAGCTGAAAATAATTTAGTAGTGTGACTTGCTTTAGTACAAAGTAGGACAAAGGTTGATAAATAAGTAGTAAATACACCAATAGTCCAAATAGAAGTATCACCAAATATTTTATAAGTTAATTCAGTTTGATTAATTACAAAAGGTAAACTGAAATAAATTAAAGGTATTAACCCACTTAAAGCAATTAAATTAACTAAAGGAATACTCGCATCATTTAACAGCAATGCTTTTTTATTGTATTTTTCATATTCATTTAGATAATTATCATACTTTTTTAAATTGTTTTCTTGTAGACCATATATTTTATATATTAAGGAATTATCGATTAAATCGTAAGTGGAACTAGTGATATTTGAATTAGCTTTTCTAGCAAGAAGAGAATATTTATAAACTAATTTTCTTACTAAAAATGCAAATATTATTGCAATGACAACTGGAATTAAAGCAAATAAGCTAGTCTTTAAATCAAACAAGAATAAATAAACAATATAGAAGATAAATAATACTAATGTATCAAATATTTCAGTTAAGGCTTTTCTTAATCCTTCAACTGTTTTATTTACATCAGATATATTAAATGAAATTAGTTTTCCTATGTTTTGATTTTCTAGTTCTTCTATTGGTGTATTTAATATGTTATTAAAAATAATTAGTCTCATAGAAGAAGTAGTATTATATGCAAATTTTCTTACAAAGAATCTTTTTATTGCTCTACTTATTTGAACTATTATAATGCATCCTAGATATATTAAGACTAAATACAAGGCAGTTAGATAATTGCTATCTTTATTTAATGAATTTACTAAATCAATTAATCTTCCTTGAAAATATGGATTTAATATCATTCCGCCATTATAAATAATTCCAGTAATTGCAATTATTAAAATAGTGACTAATTCAGCCTTGAAAAATGATGATAATTTATTAGGATTATTTATTTTTTTAATATTATTAGATGACTTCATAGAGTTTAATTATATTACTATTAATATTATAGTCAATTTAAAAATGTAAAATAGTTGTAAATAAGTATAATAAATTACGATTTGTTGAATAAAATATAAAGAAAATGGAAATTAGTTTTCTCTTATTAGGATGTAACTTAAAAAATTTTTTATGCTGAATTTTATTATCGTTAATTGCTTAAGAGTAAAAAAGGATGTTTTCATCTTTAAAAATTATGTCTCTACTCAAATGAAATAACATAAAATACTTTCATATGAGATTTAATTGATGGAATGGATGGTGCTAAAAGCCAAGAAAGCTTTTAGATGATTTCTTTTAATTCTTGCAAAGCTTGAGTGGAGAATCGTTGAAAAAACTCTTTGTTTATATGATTGTTAGGACTAGAAAAAATTATAGAGTTTAAGATAAGTTTTATCGTGAGTTTTGATATTCACAATTAAATTTCATATTTGAAATATGGGGATATTGAGTAGTGAATATCCATTGTTTTTATTTCTTTCAAATTGCCTTGAATATCAATAGCTCTACCATCGAATGATGCTTTTCCTTCTTTTAACAACTTTGCTGTTGCTAAGAAATTGATGTTAAGTATTTTTGAAACTACTTTTAATTGTTCTTTTGATGGATTCACAATTGTATCGAATTTTACAGTATAGATTGTTTCATCTAAATCAATAGGATCGAATTGTGTTGTTACCCAACCCCATCCGCAATTAGGACATCTCATGCCTATTGTTCTGCCTTCTTTAAAAGGCACCATTTTAGTTCCACATTTTTCACATTTATTTTCTTCCATCTTTATTACCTCCTGGATAATACTTTACAAATTTTCCTTGAATATTAAGATTTGGTTTATTTTGATGAGTTGGCTTTCTTGAAGCAAATATATATTTGCCATTTGGATACGCTACAATTTACAAATTTAACTGACTTTAGGTGTAAATTGATATATAAATCTCTATTTAAAATCAAAATATTGATGGAGCAATGGAAGCAAATTTAAAGTGTTTTTACCAAAATATGGCTTGAGTAAATGATAGTGTTTATCAGTACATATATTTTCTAAAATAGTAAAAGTAAAAGCCACGACTTCTGAAATTAAATGATTGTCTGAAGATGCCATCATTTCAAAATAATCAAATGCTTTTTTTAATTCTTCTTTCTTTCCATCATCTGCAAATTTATATATTAATGGTATGACACAAAAAGCGAATGATACATGGGCTCCATCTGTTTCATCAACTAGATTTTCTTTTTCTGCTTTTAAAAAATAGCCATGGTATTCTGGAAAGATATTCTTAAACTCGATATATAAATTTTCATAAGTGATTTTATTTTTCATGATGTTTGCCTCTTAAATTTTTTAATAGTTTCTTTCT
Source organism: uncultured Prevotella sp. (assembly GCA_963639175.1). GTDB lineage: Bacteria > Bacillota_I > Bacilli_A > RFN20 > CAG-288 > Scatoplasma. Next base: position 10,982 of record CAVHUN010000010.1, on the reverse strand, counting down.
CGAATTATTTGCTAGCTTTTTGTCGCTTGCGCAAAGATCGTTTTTATTTAATATTCTAGAGATATGTTTACAATAATCTTTTGCTTTTTGCTCATGGGTTTTGCCATTATTCAAACTTACACCTGTTGAAAATTCGAACTTCAGCACAGATGCGGTTCCACCATCACCAATAAAAGAACCGGGTCTATAGAGTTGATTTATTGCATTTTTTAATTTTGGATTCTTTGCTTTTTTCAACAAACGTTCTCGTTTATTAACGCCAATCCATTTTTTATATTTTGCTTCTAGAACTTTTCCAATTGCTCCAACATAAAAATCAACCTGATTTGAAGATACATTAGAACAAGTTCCTTTTTTTCTTTTGAATAATCCACTATAACCTTTGCTCATTTTGATTTCCTCCTATTTTGGTAATAAGAGTTAGTTCTACTAGGAAATTCAAAGATTCCGGTTCCTTGTTCTTTCAGCTTTTTAAAGCAAGGATAGTTTGCAGATCCATATATAATTATACCATTAGGTTTGATTTTTTTGACCATTTCATCTAAACCATCCTCGAATCACTTTCTATCAAACAATTTAAAAGGAGAACCACCGACTATTCCAATAGCTACTAAAGAATTTTTTGGTATTCCATCAAAGCAAAAACAATATGTTTCTTTAGTGCCCCATCTAACATTATTAATGACATTTTTTTCTACATTTTGTTCTATACCAATAACCGAATGCTCTCATTTTATAGGTGTTATAGATTCTTAACACAATCTTGGAAGCTGAAAATTAAAAATATTATTGATAAAAAAATACTACGTCAATTGCTGTTATAGTTTCACTTAAAAATAAACTATAAAATAATTTTCACTAACAATTCCACTCTTTTTAATGTAAAAATTACCACTCATTTCTGAAAATACTTATTAGTTTTTAACAAAAGACAAAAAGCTCGTAACTAAAGCAATAATCATGAATGCTAGTTTCAATCCTTGATAAATTTGGACCTAGACTTGAAGAGGTTTAATTAGTTGATTATTTATTAACCCCTTATTACTAGATTTTAATACTTAATTGAATATTTTGAGATTATTCAAATGAATAAGAAATTAAAGCTATTAAATAAAAAATAGATGTTTTATACTAATAAGTGGAATAAAAGGGGTTACATTATGGATGAAGTTAGAATTATTCAAGTGAAAGCTGATGTTTTTCAAGCAAACAACAATAAAGCTGAATTGCTTAGAAAACAATTGAAAGAAAAAGGAACATATTTAATTAATTTGATGTCTTCTCCTGGTTCAGGAAAGACTACTACATTATCTAAGCTTATTCCTTTATTATCTAAAAAATATAAAGTAGCAGTAATGGAAGCTGATATTGATTCAGATGTTGATGCTAAATTGATTCAAGAAAAAACAGGAGTTGAAGCAATTCAATTACATACTGGTGGTATGTGCCATTTAGATGCAGCTATGACAAAACAAGGATTAGATAATTTACAAACTAAAGATTTAGATATTGTCTTTTTAGAAAATGTTGGCAATTTAGTTTGCCCAGCTGAATTTGATACTGGCTCATGCATAAATATGATGATTTTATCAGTTCCAGAAGGTGATGATAAACCATTAAAGTACCCATTGATGTTTGAAATTACTTCTTTAGTATTAGTAAATAAAATTGATGTCATGCCTTATTTTGATTTTTCAATGGATAGGGTAAAAGCAAATATTGAAAAAAGAAATCCTTCTTCAAAGGTTATGCAAGTGTGTTCAAAAACTGGTCAAGGAATTGAAGAAGTTGCTAATTATATTTCATGCTTAGTTGAAGTATTTAAAAAAGGAGAATAAATATAATATGCCAGAAATGTCAAAAGAATTTACGCCTAAGTATAAAGGTGATCCTAATCCAAGAAAGAAAATATTAAAATTAGGACAAAAAATAACAGATAGAATCGGACATAAAGTCACAGTAGATGATCCTGAATATTGGGGATTAGCATGTGTAGTAACTGATGAGATGGCTGATATAGCTTTAAAAATGAAAGTTAGAAAGCCACTTACATTTGCCCAACTTCAAAAAAAGACTAAGCTTGAACCTAAAAAGTTACAAGAAATGTTAGATAAGATGTCTGAAGTCGGCTTATTAGAATATAACTGGGAAAATCCAAAAAGAGAAAAACAATATGTTTTACCAATGTTTGTTCCTGGTTCAGCCGAATTTACTAACATGAAAAAAGAGCAACTAGATGAACATCCTGAATTAGCTCAATTTTTTGAAAGAATGACATTTTTGCCATTAGAAAAAATCACTCCTATGGTACCTCCAGGAGGTGGAGGAATTGGCATGCATGTTATTCCAGTTGAAAAGGCTATATCAATGGAAAATAAATCAATTGATATTGAACATATTTCATATTGGCTTAAAAAATATGAAGGTCATTTATCAGTTGGATTATGCAGCTGTAGATACGGTAGAAGCTTATTAAAAGAAGGCTGTGGAGATTCCCCAGAAGAATGGTGCATTGGTGTAGGGGATATGGCTGATTATTGTGTAGAAACTAATAAGGGAAGATATGCAACTTATGATGAAGTAATTCAAATATTAAAAAGAGCAGAAGATAATGGCTTTGTCCATCAAATTACTAATATTGATGGTGAAGATAAGATATTTGCTATTTGTAACTGCAATGTCAATATTTGTAATGCTTTAAGAACTAGCCAATTATTTAATACTCCTAATATGTCTAGATCAGCTTATACAGCAAAAGTAGATGCTAGTAAATGTGTAGCCTGTGGAAAATGTGTTGAATTTTGTCCTGCTGGAGCTGTTAAATTAGGCCAAAAGATTTGTACAAAGAATGGCCCAATTCAATATCCTAAACACGAATTACCAGATCATTTGTCTTGGGGAGAAGATAAATGGGATGAAAATTATAGAGACACAAATAGAATAAATTGTTATCCAAGTGGAACTGCACCTTGTAAAGCTAGCTGTCCAGCTCATATTGCTGTTCAAGGTTATTTAAAATTAGCAAATCAAGGAAGATATTTAGAAGCTTTAGAATTAATTAAAAAAGATAATCCATTCCCAGCAGTATGTGGAAGAATTTGTAATAAAAGATGTGAAGAAGAATGCACTAGAGGAGATATTGATGCTCCAGTTAGCATTGATGAAGTTAAAAAATTTATCGCTCAAAAAGATTTAGATAGCAAAACTAGATTTGTTCCTAAAAAGGTTATTCCTTCTAATTTAGGTGAATTCCAAGAAAAAATCGCTATTATCGGAGCTGGTCCATGTGGACTTTCTTGTGCTTATTATTTAGCAAGTATGGGATATAGACCTACTGTATTTGAAAAGAATGAACATCCAGGCGGTATGCTTAGATATGGTATTCCTTCATATAAATTAGAAAAAGATGTAATTGATGCTGAAATTGATATTGTTAAAGAATTAGGTGTAGATATAAAATGCAATGTTGAAGTAGGAAAAGATGTTACATTAGATGAACTTAGAAAACAAGGCTATAAAGCTTTCTATTTTGCTTTAGGTTGTCAAAAAGGAAGATTGCCAAATATTCCTAATCAAGAAGCAAATGGTTGTGAAACTGCTATTGAATTTTTACATAGAGCAAGTGATAATCACAATCAAGAATTAGAAGGTGATGTAGTTGTAGTTGGTGGTGGTAATGTCGCTATTGATGCTTCTAGAACTAGTGCAAGATTTAAAGCAAAATCAGTTAAGATGGTTTGCTTAGAACAATTAAATGAAATGCCAGCTAGTAAATTAGAAGTTAAAGAAGCTCAAGAAGATGGTGTTGAAATTATTAATGGCTATGGTCCAAAAGAAATCTTAGTTGATGAAAATAATAATTTAAAAGCCATTGTATTTAAAAAGTGCACCAAAGTATATGATGAAAATCATAAATTTAGTCCTATATATGATGAAAATGACTGTATTACTTTAAATTGCAAACATGTTATTTATTCAATTGGTCAACAAGTTAAATGGGGTAATTTAATTGATAATGAAAAATTATCAACTCTTAAAAATGAATATCCAATTGCAGATGGTGTTACTTATCAAACAAGTGTAGATGATATCTTTGTTGGTGGAGATTTATTAACAGGCCCTAAATTTGCAATTGATGCAATCGCTTTAGGTAAAAAAGCTGCTACAAGTTTACATCGTTTTGTTCAAAAAGGTGCTTCTTTGACTATTGGTAGAGATAAAAGAGAATTTATTGAACTCAATAAAAAAGAACTCGATATTAAAGATTATGACCATGCTAGTAGAGAATTCCCTAGCTTAGATACAAGCTTTAATTATAAGTTATCATTCAAAGATCCAACTCAAGTATTAACTGAAGAACAAGTTAAGAAAGAAACTAGCAGATGTTTAGGATGTGGTGCTAGTATTGTTGATGAAAATAAATGTATCGGTTGTGGTGTTTGTACTACAAAATGTATGTTTGATGCTATCCATTTATATAGAGATCATCCTGAATGTTCTACAATGGTAAAATCAGAAGATAAGATGAAAGCTATTTTACCTTATATGGCAAAACGTGCAATTAAGATTAAATTTGGAAAGAAGACTCCTCAAGAAAAAGAATCTCAAAAAATTCACAAACAAAAAATGAAAGAAATTAAAAAAGCTAAGAAAAATGCATGAGTTATCGATAGTTTTTTCAATAATTGATCAAGTAGAACAAATAGCTAAAGAAAATAAAGCTACAAAAGTTAATTCTTTAACTTTAGAAATTGGTGAAGTTAGTATGGTTATTCCTTCTTATTTAGAAGATTGTTTTACTTGGGCAAAAAAGAAAAATGAAATGTTTGTAGATTGCACTTTAAAAATCGAAATTATTAAAGGAGTAACTTATTGCCAGGATTGTAAAAAAGAATACGAGACTGTTAAATATGGGAATACATGTCCATTTTGTAAAAGTGGGCAAACTTATTTATTAACTGGTAACCAAGTGGAAATTAAAGAAATAGAAGTAATTTAGGTGAAAAGATGGAATACATTCTAATTTTAGATCAAGGTACGACTTCAACTAGAGCTATCTTGTATGATAATAAATCAAATATAATCAGTAAATCTTATGAGGATTTTAAACAAATTTATCCTGCTTTTGGATTAGTTGAACATGATCCAAATGATATTATTATGTCTTCAAAGAATGTCATTTATTCATGTTTAGGAAAAGCAAATGTCAATTATTCTCAAATAAAAGCCTTAGGAATTACTAATCAAAGAGAATCTATTGTAATGTGGGATAAATTAACTGGTGAACCAGTTCATAATGTCTTAGTTTGGCAAGATAGAAGAACTTCTTCTTATTGTGACAAATTAGAAAAAGATGGGTTAAATAATATGATTCATGAAAAAACTGGATTAAAAATTGATCCTTATTTTTCAGCTACTAAAATTAAGTGGTTACTTGAAAATGTTTCTAAAGCTAAAGAATTATTAAACAAAGATAGATTATGTGTAGGAACTATCGATACATTTTTAATGTTTAAGTTATCTGATGGAAAGATATTTAAAACAGATTATACTAACGCAAGTAGAACTTTGTTATTTAATATAAATACCTTAACTTGGGATGATGAATTACTTAAATTATTTAATATTCCAAAAAGTATCCTTCCTCAAGTATATCCTTCAGGTAATTTATTTGGTTATACAAGTCAAAATGTTTTAGGGTTAAAACTTCCTATTATGGCAGTAAGTGGAGATCAACAATCTTCATTATTTGGTCAGCTATGCTTAAATATGTCTGAGATTAAAGTTACTTATGGGACAGGTTGTTTTTTATTAATGAATACTCAAGATAAGAAAGTTGATTCTAAAAACGGCTTACTTACAACTTTAGGCTGTTCATTAACTAAAAAACCAACTTACGCATTAGAAGGAAGCGTATTTATTGGCGGAGCATTAGTTAGTTGGTTAAAAGATGAATTGATGTTAATTGATACTCCTAGTCAATCTGAAGAGTATGCATTAAAAGTAAACGATACTAATGGTGTTTATATTGTGCCAGCTTTTGTTGGACTTGGTGCGCCTTATTGGCATTCTCAATCAAGAGGCTTAATTACAGGAATTACTAGAGGATGTAATAAATATCATTTAGTAAGAGCGTGTTTACAAGCGATTGATTTCCAAGTAAAAGATGTAATTGATGCTATGGAAAAAGATCTTTGCTTACCATTAAAAGAAATAAAAGTAGATGGTGGGGCTAGTGTAAATAATTATTTGATGCAATTTCAAGCTGATATTTTAAATAAGGATGTCATTAGACCAAATAATATAGAAGTCACTTCTTTAGGTGTTTATTATTTAGCAGGAATCAAGGCTAATTTATTCACCTTAGAAGAATTAAAACAATCAATAAAAATAGATAAGGTATTTCATCCTAGCCTAGATAAAAAAGAAGTTGAAGATTTAGTTACAGGATGGAAAAAGGCTATAGATTTGTCTTTAAAAGAATATTAATCTAATTCTTTAAAAAAGATAATAAACAATTAGAAACTTTTTGTTTATTTTTAAATAAAAACATAGCTTTAAAACTATTTTTAAAATATAATAAACATACTAAATGTTTTATTTTTGTTTTTTGTTGTTTAAATAAATAAAAATTAAACTAGGAAGGGGAATACATGAAGTTATTAAAATACTTTAAAGAATCTGCTATATCCGTATTGCCAATTGTAGCTTTAGTCTTAATCTTATTTGGATTACAATTTACACCGCTGTTTCCAGATTCAGTTATTACAAATAAAGAAATCATCACATTTGTAATTTCTATGTTAGGCTTAGCTATTGGTATGTCACTATTCTCAATTGGTAGTGAAACTGCTATGACTAAAGTTGGTCAATATATCGGTTCTTCTTTAACTAAAAGAAAGTCAATTGCTTTAATTGTCATTGTTTCTTTCTTATTAGGTTTGATGATTACTATTGCTGAACCTGATCTAACTGTATTAGGAGATTTGGTTGGCGAATCTGGATTAATTAACCCATGGTTATTTAAAATTTGTATTGGTGTTGGTGTTGGAATTTTCTTAGTACTTGGCTTACTGAGAATTGTTTTCCAAAAATCATTGAAATTATGGATAATATTTTGCTATTTAATCATCTTTGCAATAGGTTGCTTATTTGGTGTAAATGGCACAACAATATTTGAAATATCATTTGATAGTAGTGGAGTTACTACTGGTCCAGTTACTGTTCCTTTCTTACTTACTTTAGGCGCTGGTGTTGCTGCAGTTAGAGGTGGTAAGAATAGTTCAGGCGACTCATTTGGTGTCACTGGTTTATGTTCAATTGGTCCTATTATTGCTGTAATGTTACTTTTCTTACCTTTACAAAAGAGTGGGGTATTTGATTCATTTACAAATGGTGTTAATTCAAATCCTGAATTATTATCAGTTACTTCTAAGGTTTCTTTAGAAGTCTTAATTGCTATTTGTCCTTTAATTGCATTCTTTGTAATTTATCAATTTATATTTATTAAATTACCATTAAAAGAATTATCAAAGATTGGATTAGGCTTCTTATTCACTTATTTTGGCTTAACAATTTTCTTAATTTCCGCTAATATGGGCTTAATCCCAGTTGGTCATTCATTAGGAAAAGGAATTACTGATGGTGGTTCTTCTTATTTCTACTTATTAATTATCATCGCTTTATTAGTTGGTTGTAGCATTGTCTTAGTTGAACCTTCAGTTCATGTTTTAGTTGCTCAAGTTGAAGAAGTTAGTGGTCGAGCCATTTCTAGTAAATCAGTTTTAATTAGCTTATGCAGTGGTGTTTCTTTAGCTATTGTTTTAGCTGTTGTTAGAATTGTTTATGGCGCTAATTTCCCAATTATGTATTTATATGTGCCTTTATTTTGCATCGCTTTATTATTGACATTCTTTGTTCCAGATATTTACGCAGCTATCGGTTTTGACTCTGGTGGAGTTGCTTCTGGTACTATGGCATCTTGTTTTGTCTTACCTTTTGTTATTGGTATAGGTGAATCAGAAATGACAGTTAGCAATGTTTCTGGATTTGGTGTTATTGGCTTAATTGCTGTTATGCCTATTATCACTATTCAAATTTTAGGTATTGCGGCTTCATTGAAGACAAAGATGATGATGTCTATGGCAAGAAAGAGCTTGCTTAATGAAGATGATGATCAAATCGTTCATTTCTAATAGGAGATTTAATTATGTTATTTAAAAAGAAAAAAGTAATTGAAGATTCTAAAAAGGAAATTCCTGCAAAAGAAGAGAAAAAATCTAAAACTGTATACGATAAAGAATATGTAGTTGAGCCTTTGCGTTTAATGATAATAATTGTCAATAGATATCAAGGCGATTATTACATAAACAAATTGAAAGAAAATGGAGTTGCTGCTTCATTTTTGTGCAATGGTAGTGGAACAGCTACAAGAGATATATACAATATGTTAGGCGTTGGTGAAACTAAAAAGGATGTTATCTTCTCATTAGTAAGAAAAGATAAAGTGAGTCAAATTTCTCAGATTGCTCAAGAAAAATTCAATGTTTCTAAAAACGCAAAAGGAGTCGTTATAACAGTTCCTATTGATTCTATATCAGGAGTTTTATTATATAGATTCTTCACAGACACAAAAGAAAATATTAAAAAGGAGACTACTACAAATGGAAAAAAATAAATATTCATTAATTGTTGTAATTGTCAATAATGGTCATACCGACTTAGTAATGGAAGCAAGTAGAGATGCTGGAGCAAAAGGTGGTACAGTAATTCATGCTCGTGGTACTGGAAACCCAGAATTAGAAAAGTTCTATGGAGTACCTATTCAACCTGAAAAGGAAATGGTCCTTATTATTGTAGAAACTGCAATTAAAGATAAATGCTTATCATCAATTTATAAAGTTGCTGGATTACAATCAAAAGGACAAGGTATCGCTTTTGCTTTACCAGTTGAAGATGCTGTTGGTTTATCTCCAATTGTTAAAAAAGAAGTTGAAAATATTCAAAACGAATCTAAATAAAGTGGAGGGAAGACCTTCACTTTTATTTTGAAAATCAAATGATTGGAACATAATGATTTTCACAAGTTATGGTTACAAAATTAGATAAAATTTCAAAAAATGTAACGATAACTAGTGCTTTAGAATAGATATCACTTTATTAAAATAAATAATTAAAGTCTTTTATTTAATATTGCGCTTAATTTTGAAAATTTCTTTATATGAACTTTTCCTTTTTAGAAATAAAATCCATTAAATTACAATGAATAATTCCATTTCTTTTTTGCAATAAGTAATCAGTTGTCATAACATATTTTGGATAATTATCTTTAATCATTTCTAAAGATTTATATTCTCTATCTTCAGTTTGTTTACTATTAAGGATAGAAAGAGCAACTTGAATATAACAATAATTTAAATTGTTATCTCTTAAAATAAAATCACATTCTAATTTACCAATTCTTCCTACACTTATTTCATATCCTAAACTTTTAGAATAAAAATATACAATATTTTCTAAACAAGGTCCATAATTAATTCTATTATCAGTATTTATAGCAAAATACAAACTTAAGTCAGATAAATAATACTTTTTACCATTAGATAAAGATTTTTTTGATTTAATATCAAAACATTTACATTCATAAAGGATTTTTGCATCAATTAATGTTGATATGTATTTTTTAATTGTTGCTCTACTTATTTTTATATTATCTTTTTTTAGCTCATTTTGAATATTACTTACACTTATAACTGCGCCAAAGTTATTAATAACATAATCTCTAACTAATTCAAAAGATTCAACATCTTTTATTTTTACACGCTTTTTAATGTCTTTTTCAAATATTTCAGTTACTAAACCCTTGGTGTAAGTTCTTCTATCTTCTTGATTATCAAATAAAAGAGATCTAGGGAATCCACCATTAATGATATATTCATTTAATTCAATCATTAAATTAGTATTTACTATTTTGTTATAAAAAGATTTCATTTCTAAATATTCATCAAAACTTAAAGGATAAATTTCAAATTCTAAATAACGCCCAGTTAGTTTTGTTATTAATTCTCCACTTAAAAGATAAGAATTAGAACCAGTTATGAATATTGAAAAGTTTCCTTCTTCTCTATATGCGTTAATTAATTCTTCAAAATTTTTGACATTTTGAATTTCATCTATAAACAAATAATTAGTTCCATTTGATTTTATATTCTCATCTATTACTTTTTCTAATTGGTTAGCGTTTTTAATAGATTTATATCCTTTTTTATCAAGGTTTATAAAAATTATATTTTCTTGCTTAATCCCTTGTTCAAGTAATTCATCTTTAATCATTTCTAAAAGAGAAGATTTACCACATCTTCTAATACCTGTGATGACTTTGATAATATCACATGCATCATAGAATCCTCGTATCTTTTGTAAATACTTTTCACGCTTGAATAATTCCATAATATAATCCTCAATTTAATTATATTATTATTTTTGGAATTTGCAAGTTATGGTTACAAAATTAGATAAAATTTCAAAAAATGTAACAATAACTTGCATTTATCAATTAATTTATTAAATAAATTTGGCTATATGGGGATTCAACCAACATAATTTTTTGACACAAAAAAATCTGATAGAAACCTATCAGATTAATTCTACTATTTAATGGTGCCCGGAGCGGGAGTCGAACCCGCATGACCGGTTAAAGTCGCAGGATTTTAAGTCCTGTGCGTCTACCAATTCCGCCATCTGGGCAATAGATAGCTTTAATAATATAACATTGTTTTGTTTAACTGTCTAGTGATTTTTGATATTTTTTGAAAAAAGTTTTTTAAAAGAGTGTTAAGAAGGTTAGTTAACTAACTTTTATTTGAATGTAAGCGTATTAAATTAGATTTGTTAATTATATTATTTTAATTTTAAAATAATTAAGTATAATACCTGACTTTAGGCGTTAACCCTAAAAATATAGTGTTAAACTATTCGAAAAA
>CAVHUN010000009.1:0-3530 GCA_963639175.1 uncultured Prevotella sp. | reverse complement strand
AGTTAACACAGCCGATGAATATTTAGAAAAATATTTAGAAAACCCTTCTTCTAGATTAGTAATTGATTTACAAGATAAAGAAGAATGGAAGATTTTAAATGAAAATATTAATAATGGGGTTAAAAAAGGTGATGTTAATTTAACTGTTTTATATGTCAAAATAAAAGAAAAAGAAGTAAGTTCTTTAGAAGATGTAATTAAGTTAATAAATATGTTAGCAAAGATTGAAATTAATTGTAAATCCCAATTAATTTATAATCAATTAGCAAGTTTATATCAAAATAAATATTATACAAAAGAAGATAAAGTAGATAAGATAATTGAAAATTATACAAAAGCATATAATTTAAATGATGGCCATGCTTGTTATATGTTAGGATTTATGTATTTTACAGGTCAAGGATTTAAAAAGGATGAGCAAAAAGCATTAGCTTATTTTGAACAAGCCGCTAAACAAGATGATCCAGATGCAATAAGTGGATTAGGTATTTATTATTTAACTAATAACGATAAACAAAAGGCTAAAGAATATTTATCTAAATCAGCTAGTATGCTTGATTATAAGGCTTTATTATTATTAGACACAGATTTTTATCGAAAATAGTTTATTGTTTTGATTTAATTATGATATAAATAATTAACAAGTGATTGTCTATTAATAAGGAGAATGAAATGTCAAATATTACAAAAAAGGCTATAGCAGAATCATTTAAGAAACTTGTAGAAGTAAAATCAGTTCCTGAAATTACTATTCAAGATATTACATCTAGCTGTGGATTAAATAGACAGACATTTTATTATCATTTTAAAGATATATATGATCTAATTGAGTGGATTTTTGAAGATGATTTACAAACAGTTGTCGGTTCTCATAAAACTATTTCAAATTGGATAGAAGGATATCAAAGTTTATTCAATTATTGCTTAAATAATAAGAATTTTATCATTTATACTTATAATTCAATTTCTAGAAAACAAGTAGAGCAATTTTTATATAAAGTCGCCTATTCTTTCTTATATAAAGTTATTTCTTTAGAAGCCAAAAACTATAGAATTAGAGAAGAAGATTTAGTATATATTACTAATTTTTATAAATACATATTTGTAGGATTATTGTGTTCTTGGATTGATTCTTCCATGAATGATAAACCAGAAGTCATCATTGAAAAGTTAAATAAAATGATTGTTGGAACTGTTAAAGCAAATTTAGAAAAGTTCTCTTATTAAAAATTTAAGTATTAAATGTTATACTAATTTAGTTGAATAATATGACAGAATTATATTTAGTTAGACATGGTCAAACCGATTGGAATATCAACTGTAAATGCCAAGGAGTTACAAATATTCCTCTAAATCAAGTTGGAATTAATCAAGCGAATACCTTAGCAAATATACTTGTTAATAAAGGATTAACATTTGATGTTTTTGTATCTTCAAATTTATCTAGAGCCATTACTACTTGCCAAATTATAAAAGATAAGTTAAATGATAAGTCAAATATAATAATTGAAAAAGATATTACTGAAAGAAACTTTGGAGAATTAGAAGGAAAAAGCTTTGAATTTGTTGGCAAAGTGTTTGATAAGAATTTACAAAATACATATAAAGGATTTGAAACAAATCAAGAATTAGTAAAAAGAAGTGTAGAATGTGTAAAAAGAATAGCTTTAGCTCATCAAGATAAGAAAATCTTGATTGTTTCTCATTCAAATACTATAAAAGCATTAGCTAATTATGTGGATTCTTCTAAATATAATTTTGGAACTAAGATTCCTAATTTGAATGTTTCTAAGTTTATATATAGTGATGATTTATATCTTGATAATCTTTATTTTATAGAAGGCTTAGGAGAAGATAAAACTAAGATAAGTAAATAATATGATTGAATTTTTATTAAAAGTTTTTGTTCCTAATTATAAAAACACTAAAGATCAGAAAGTTAGAACTAGTTATGGTATTTTAGGCTCTGTTATTGGCTTAATTTCAAATATTGTTTTAGTAGTTGGTAAATTGTGTGTTGGCATTTTGTTTTTTAACATTTCAATTATCGCTGATGCTTTAAATAACTTATCTGACTTTTTCAATTGTTTCTTGAATTTGTTTGGATTTAAGTTTTCTTCTAAACCAGCTGATAAAGATCATCCATACGGTCATCAAAGAATGGAATATGTAATTTCATTAATAGTCGCAGTAATTATTATCACATTAGGTCTTAATATTATTAAAGAAGCAATTACAAGTATTATTAATCCTCCTCAGGCTTATTCAAACTTTCCAATTGCATCAATTATCGTTTTGTTAATTTCCATATTAATAAAGATATTTCAATCAATTGCTTATTATTCTTTAGGAAAAAGAATATCTTCTATTTCACTAATTGCCTTAGGAAAAGATAGTAGAAATGATGTAATTTCAACTGGTGGAGTATTTTGTGGAATTATAATTAGTTACTATACAGGCTTTACTCAAATAGATGGGATAATCGCTATATTAGTAGGATTATTTATCATATATTCAGGATGTGGAATATTAAAAGAAACTTCTGATACTTTAATAGGAGAAAAACCAGACGAAAAATTAATTGATAGTTTTGTCACTCTTATTAAGTCTGATAAAAATGTCTTAGGAGTTCACGATTTAGAAATGCACTCATATGGACAAAACAATATCTTTGCAAGTATTCATGTTGAAGTAGATGGTTCAAAAGATGTTTATGAAAGTCATGATATGATTGATAATTTAGAAAGGTTAGCTTATGAAAAACTAAATATTAAAACGGTTATTCATATGGACCCAATAAAGGTCAACGATAAACAAACTGATAGATGTAAAGAAATAATTTCAAAAGTAGTAAAAAATATATCACTAGAATTAACCTTTCATGATTTTAGAATAGTTAGTGGACCTTCTCATATAAATGTTATATTTGATTTAGTTATTCCAAATGACTTAAAAGAAAAAGAAAACGATATAATAAATCAAATAATAAAAGAAGTTGAAAAAATTGACAACACATTAAATTTAAGAATTACAATAGATGAACAATACACATTAATATCAAAGGAGAATGAATAAATATGAAATTTTCAAATAAGGAAGTAGAAAGTGGCTTTAAAGCTTTTTATCAATTAGTAGTAGCAAATAAGGAAAAGACATTTCAAGTTGAAATGCCTTATGGAGATGTGATTAATATTAAATATGATATGGATTTTGAAGATGATTCAGGATCTACAGCAGATAATTTATCAGAAGTAGATATGGAAGAATTTAACACTATATCATTTGTAATTTCAAAAATAGTTACTAATTTAACTAAGGAATTTAAAAAGGGTAATATAGTATTAATAAATTATAGAAATATGCCTTCAAACTATAAAATAATTGATTAATAATTGAAATAGCACCTTATAACGAGACTTGTCAATAATTATGTGTAATCTTTTTAATAATGTTAACGCCTTTGTTTCTTAATCATATCTTCATCTTCTTCATAACCTACATCGATGTAGGTTATGAGCTATGAGGCTATC
>CAVHUN010000008.1:0-20196 GCA_963639175.1 uncultured Prevotella sp. | reverse complement strand
TAGTTAGATTCTAAATCTTCTTTTATAAAATTTTCATAAAAGAACTTCTTATTTCTTCTATTAATCGAATAAGGATTATTAAATAAATATTTGTAATAAAAATGCATCAAATTATCTTCAAATTGATATGTCATTTTTTTAGTGTTGTTTTTTTGATTAATTGGAGTGACTTTTCTAATGATATTTAATTCTATTAATTTATTAATTAAATAATCAGGTCTAGTTCCTTTAATTTGATTCATTTTAGATACTATATCTTTATATTTTGTAGTTCCACTTCCAATAATTGTAATTAAATCATTTAACTGAGCAATCTTATTAGTTTCAGATAATATCATTTCAGTTACTTCATGTTCTAATATAGAATTTTCTTTTACAATAAGTTCAATAATGTTTTCATCTGAAGACAAATTAGGATTAATAAGTGAATTGAAATATGGTATTCCCCCAAATACTGAATACATTTTAATTTTATCTTCATCTTTATAATTAGGATAAAACAAAGAAGAAGTTAAATAATCAAAAGGTTTAATTAGCAAAATATGATTAAATCTACCATAACAATGTGAGCCATATTCTACCATGTGTTCCATTAAAGATATATATGATCCTGAGATTATTAATTTTAACTTTGTATCATTTTTATATTTATCAATTGCAATAGCTAAAGAAGATTCAATTGAAAAATCATCATCTAAAAGAAAAGAAAATTCATCAATAACTAAGACAAAATTGTTATTGCAAGAAAATTTAAAAACATAATCGAAAAATTCATCATAGTTTTCAAAGCTTAAATTATTTAAAGAAAATATTCCCATAAATAATTTGACTAAATTATCTAAATTTACCTTTGAAGAAGTTCTTTTACATTCAAAACTAACAATAGGATTTTTATAATCTTCAAGTGTTTTCCTAATGATTTCCGATTTTCCTACTCTTCTTCTTCCATATATCAAAATAGATTCAAATTTATCTGAATTAAGAGCTTCTTTAATTTCTTTTACTTCTTCTTCTCTTCCAAAAAACATAAAATGTTAACTCCTTGTAATAATAGAATAGCATATTTTATGTTTTGTGCAAATAAATTTGCAACAAATGAATTTGCATAAAAATTTAATTATGAAGTCTCTTATCATACATTATCTATTTAATATTGTTTTCCATTTCGTAAAAGTGCGGAAATACGACTTTTTGTGAAATGAAACTATTAGAATTCCAAGCTATTTTGATTAAGTAAGAAGTCTAATATATTAATTATTAAATATCCCTTTTCATTGTGATAATAAGCAATGTTATCTTGGACAACAATAATTTTCTTGAATGAATCATCTATTCTATTTAAAGAAGCTTGTTCTTGTTCCATTTTTTCAAAGTTTGGAATTGAATATGTTGATTGAATATAGTAGCGTTGACTTCCTTTATTGCATACAAAATCAACTTCTAATAATTCAGTTTTACTTTTTCCATTTTTATCTTTAGAATATTTTTCTACTACTCCAATATCTACATTAAATCCACGTCTAACTAATTCATTATATATAATATTTTCCATTGTATGATTTGGTTCAATTTGTCTAAAATTTAGTCTTGCGTTACGTAAACCTATATCTTCAAAATAATATTTAAAAGGAGATCCTATATATTTTCTTCCTTTTATATCATATCTTTCAGCTTTAGAAATTAAAAAAGCATCCATAAGATAGTTAATATAAGAAGAAATTGTATTTGCATTAGTTTTAATTGAGCAAGAAACAAAACTATTAGCTAGTTTAGTAGGATTAGTTAAACAAGAAATATCAGAAGCTAACACATCAATTAAAGTTTCCATGACAATATCGTTTTTCAAATCATATCTTTCAATTATATCTTTTATGTATGTATTTTTAAAAATATTGTTTAAGTATTTAATCTTTTCTTCTGGATTTTTCATAGAAACCAATTGAGGTAAACCACCATACAAAGAATAATCACGATATCCAGAATAAGAATCTAAAGAATAAACAGACATAAATTCTTTAAAAGATAAAGGATAAACTCTAATTTCATCTCCTCTTCCTCTAAATTCAGTCATTATATCTGAAGATAAAAATTTTGAATTACTTCCAGTAATATAAATATCGACATTTTTACGTTTTAACAAGCTATTAAGAATAGAATAAAGTTTTATAGATTTTTTTCCTTTAAATTCTTCTTCAGTTATAGCTAATTGAGCTTCATCAAGGAAAATATAAAACTCTTCTTCATTATTAGTAATCTTAGATTTTAAATAGGCTGATAAATTATCAGGATTTAAATATTGCTCATTTTCATCATCATCTAAACTAAGAGTTATAATATTTTCTTTTTTTACACCTTCTTTAATTAAAAGATTATAAAACAATTCAAAAAGCAAATAGCTTTTACCACATCTTCTTAAACCAGTAATAATTTTTACCATTCCATTACCAATTTTGTCTTTTAATTGATTTATATAGAAATCTCTTTTAATTTCAATCATAGTAATATAACTCCATTTCGTAAAAACACGGAAATACGGCTTTTTACGAAATGAGTATATAATAAACATACTTAAAAAGCAAATTAATGAATATTAATAAACCATATTAAACATACTATTTAGGCTAAAATATAGCGGTTTTTCTATTTTTTTAACCTTTTGACAATTTAGTTTGTGTTCGTTTCGTAAAAACACGGAAATACGGCTTTTTATGAAATGAGATACAATAAATAAAACGCTATCTCCTATTTTGAGTTCTTTTTATAGCAATTTAGATTCAAGAATTTCAATATTCTTAATCGTATATAAATCCAGGAGTAATTTTAAACTTGATTCCTGTATTTTTAAGTTTATCACTAGCTCTTTTTATTGTGGTTGCACTTCCTATAGTTAATGTTCCACCTTCATTCAATAGCTTTTTACTTTCAAGATAATTCAGCGATGAAACTGATGCAATTATCTTAATTTAATCGATTAACATATTTATGTTTTTATCTATTATAATTGTGTAATCTATTGGATCCCATTTTATACCTTCAGCAATAGTAGTTGCATATGAGTATCCACAATATTCACATTCAAATACTTTTGTTGAGTCATTAATAATTACTCTCATTTTATTTCCACAATCAGGACATTTATTTTTCATTTTTTAATCCCCCTACTAGTCTAAATTTTATAAATTCACCTTTAATAACTTCATTTGGTGTTAAATAATTTCATTTATAATCATTATTTCCAAAAGTTATATCGTTACACATATAGCTTGTTTAAAATAAACTCATTAAAATTTAGTCATGTCTTATTTTTATAACTACTTATATAAATCTTCTAAAGTATAAAAGTAATAATCGTATTTTTTAGATAAATCAAATCCACTCTTAGAAAAGAATCCAAATTGAACAGGGTTCAAATTAGTTTTATAAACTTGTTCTATTTCTTGAGATATTACACTATCATTTACTTTCGATTTTTTATATTTACATTCAAAGAAAATATATCCTTGTTGACATTTTCCTACTACATCAAACTGACCATTTACTTTATCTATGGGATTATCATACCAATAAGTTCCTATATCTATTAGTAGTGGTTCAATTTCCATTTTCTTATTTTTTCTTATTAAAAATTGTTTGCATATCTCTTCAAATATTAATGGAACATATTCTTCTTCAAAATCATTTTTTATAAATTTATCATAAAATACATCATCTTCTAAAATATTATGAATAGATTCATTTTTATAAATGTATTTATAATAAAATCTTAAAGTTAAATCACTTATTCTATATCCAGATTTTTGTTTGTTTTTATTATCATTTATTGGGAAAACATATTCAATTAAATCCATTTTAATTAATTTTTGAAGAATTGTATTTAAACTAGGCGAACTGTCTATATGAGATTTTGATAAAATATCAGAATAATGAAACGCTCCATTTGCAATTACTTCAAACACTATATTTGCATTATTTATTTTTCTTAATTCCATTTTTAAATATGTTTGTAAATAGTCTCTTAAAGAAGAAAAAGTGCCGCTAATTAATCTGATAATATTTTCTTTTACAGTTTGTTTAGCATCTATTTGCGCATTATAAAAAGGAACTCCTCCAAATACTGAATATAATTTAACTTTATCTTCATTAGAAAAAGTAGGATAAAACTTTGAAGAATCATAATAATCCATTTGTTTTAATAATATAGATAGATTAAATCTTCCATATAAAGGTGAATAATGATTTAACACTTCTTCCATGACACTTATGCTGCTACCTATTAAAAACAGTTTCATATTAGATTCATTTTGATATTTATCAATTAAATTTTGAAGTTTTGAATCACATCCTCCTATTTGTTCACGTATATAAGGATATTCATCAATTACAAGAATAATTTTTTTAGTTAATGAAAGTTCAAATAAAAATTCTAATATTTCAAAAAAAGATTCAAAATATATGTTTTTTATATTAAGTGATTCTTCAATTGCTTTTATTAAGAGTTTGCAATTATCAATTTCATTTGATTCTTTACATTGATAAATTAAACTTGAGCAATTAGATTTTTTAATACAATGTTTTATTAATTCTGTTTTTCCTAATCTTCTTCGCCCATATATTGTCCCGCTTTTAAAACCATCTGATTCAATTAAATACATTAATGATTCAATTTCTTTTTCTCTTCCAATAAACATATAATTACACCTCGTAATTTTTGTAATTCATAAATTACTAATTCATAAGTTACAATTTTATTGTACTATTTTTCCTATTATTGTCAACAATATTGATATTTCCATTTTGTATATAAAAAATAGATAGCCACTTTTATTGTAGTTATCCATTTAATAAGATTAATCAATATCTTTATTTAAATATTCAATCGCGTATGTCGCTAATATTTCTACTGATGTATATAAACAATCTTCATCTATATCAAAGCTTTGATCATGATGAGCTAATCTAGTTTGGCTATTAGAATCATTTCCACTTCCTACATAACCATAGCACCCTTTTACTAAATTGATGTATTCAGCAAAATCATCTCCTCCTAAACTAGGTTGTCTTTTAGTGATGACATTTTCTTTTCTAAATAATCTAGTGGCGACTTTTATAGTTTCATTAGTTACTTGTTCATCATTTATTAATGCAGAAGTATTGTCGTTAAATGATATTGTTACACTTGCTCCATAAATTTGAGCAGTTAATTTCGCTAAATTTACTAAGTCTTCTTTTACTTTCTTTCTTATATTTTCATCTAGAGTTCTAATTGTACCTTCTAAATAAGTTTGCTGAGCAACTACATTATATGCATTTCCACCAACTATTTTTCCTACTCCAATTAAGATATTTTCCATTGGGTTTTCTTTTCTAGTAATAAGACTTTGAATGCCAATTAATATTTGGCTTGCAACATATATACTATCTACTCCTTTTTCTGGAGTTGAAACATGGCATCCTTTCCCATTTACTTCAATTTTAAACCAGTCAACTGCTGCATTATTTGCTCCACTTACTAAAGCAATTTTCCCTACTTGAATATTACTTGCTAAATGAATTCCAAAACTTCTTGATGATTCATCTTTTTTTAAATAGCCTCTATTTATAAAATCACGTGCTCCAAAGCCTACTTCTTCTCCTGGTTGGAAATGTAATTTTATTGTGCCGCTAAATTCTTTTTTTTGTTTTACTAAGATTCTTGCTGCTCCAATTAAACTAGCAGTATGAGCATCATGTCCACATGCATGCATTACACCATTATTTATAGACTTATATTCTTTTTCACTTACTTCTTGAATTGGTAAAGCATCTATATCTGCTCTTAATATAATTGAATCATTACTTTCACTTTTTTCGCCTTTTATATATCCAATTACACCAGTTTGGCCTACTCTAATATGGCTAATTCCTATCTTATCTAATTCATTTTCTATAAATTTAGCAGTTTCAAATTCTTTTTTAGATAGTTCAGGATGAATGTGTAAATATCTTCTTAATTCAACTACATATTGATGATCTTGATTTACTTCTTTTTTAATTATTTCTTCTATTTGTTTCATAATTACAATTCAATTTTATCAATAATAGATACTAAGTTAGTTAATTCTTCTCCACTTATAATTTCATAATTAAAAGCTGGGAAGAAAGCTTCTGAATATTTAGCTAATAAATAATTAGCAACTGTAGTTGTTTGATAAGCTTGGACTATTTTTTTATAATTTTGATTATCTTTATCTTCACTTCTAGCTACTATGACATTTACATATGGATTAGAAGTATTTGAAGTGGAATTTCTTTCACTTGATTCAATTTCTAAGCCATCTTTAGAAGGAATTAATCCAGCAGGAATTGCATATGTTCCATTAATAGTTGCTCCTCCTAAATCATCTAATAATGATGGTAAGGTATTAGCTGCAGCTGGTCTAATTTCAATGTTGTAATTATAAGAAGTAATATCGCTTAGTCCAGGATTATATCCTGCATCTGGATTGACATTTATTAATCCGCATTGTTCTAATAATTTAATTCCTCTTGCTTGATTTGTACCATCATTTGGAATGGCGATTATTATTTTTCCACTATCTTTAATTGTAGTACCAGCTGCTTGTTTTAAATTCTCTAATGAGCCGTATTTTTTAGAATATAAAGTTAATGGTGCAATTAATGTGTCTCCTATTGCTTCTATTTTATAGTTATTAGTTTTTATTTCATTTTCTAAAAAGGCTTTGTGTTGGAAACTATTTAAGTCTATTTCTTTGGCGTTAAGAGCGTTATTTGGAAGGTTATAGGCATTAAATTGAACTAAGTCTATATCGATATTGGCGTCTTGTTGATCTAAAACATATTGAACAGCTTTCCAATATTCATTTGATGATCCACATACTCCTATTGTGACTTTTGTTTTTGAAGAAGTGTTATTATCACAGCTAGTTATAGATAATAAACTGAGGTTAATTAATCCTAAGGTAAATAATAATTTAATTGATTTTTTCATATTTTAGTTTCTCCTATCTAATGTATTTTCTTTTTTTAATTAATGATCTGTTAGTTGTTAATTTTGCTAATAAGGTGCCGCTTATTTGAATTATTGATACTATAAATAATATTAATAATACACAAGCGTAAATTATATCTTGTCTATTTTGTGCCATGCCTGTGTTAATAGCTAGATCTCCAAGTCCCCCTGCAGCTACTGCTCCTGCTGCAGTTGCTGTTAATCCTACTAAGGAAATTAATGTAATTGTAGTTACTCTAATTAAAGAAGGGACTCCTTCTAGAAGATATACTCTAAATACAATTCCTATTGTGCTAGTTCCACATGCTCTTGCAGCTTCTATTTTTCCTTTACTTACTTCTAATAAGCTTGATTCAACTTGTCTTGAATAAAATGGTACTGTTCCAAATACAAGTGGAACTATACATCCTTTTAAACCGATAGATGTTCCTACTATTTGTCTAGTTAAAGGAATAATTAAGACAATTAAGATAATAAAAGGAATACTTCTTAATATATTGATAATTATGCTAATTAGAGAATATATTATCTTATTTTCTTTAAGCCCATCTTTTCTAAATATCAATAATAAGACACCCACAAATAAGCCGATAATTATTGCAAAGGCTCCTGATATTAATGTCATATAAATAGTTTGTAAGAACTGCTTAATTATTTGATTGTGATAATATGAATCATAACTAGAAGTAAATATCAATCTTAAAGCGTTAATTAAATCGTTCATATAATACCTCCACATTTACTTTGCATTCTTTTAAATAAGAAATAGCGTTATTTATTTCATTTTCTTTGCCATTTATTTTACATACTAATGTTCCTAGTGTCTTTTCACTAATTATTTCTACATTAGCAAGTAAGATATTTACATCTACATCATATTTTTTAGAGATTGAAGATATTAATGATTCTCCTACTATCTTATTATCAAATGTAAGTTTAATTATCTTGCCGTTTTTTAAAGTGTTTATGGCGTTAGATTTAACTATTTCATTTAAGTTATTTTCATTAATTGAAATAGAGACAAATTTCTTAGTGATTTCTTGTTTAGGAGAAGAAAATATTTCGTATACACTACCTTGTTCAACTATCTTGCCATTTTCCATAACTGCTAAAGAAGAACAAATTTGTTTTACTACATCCATTTCATGAGTGATTACTACTATTGTAATTCCATATTCTTTATTTAACTTTTTTAATAGTTCTAGAATTGATTTAGTAGCATCTGGGTCTAAAGCAGAAGTCGCTTCATCTGAAAGTAATATCTTTGGATCATTTCCTAAGGCTCTAGCAATAGCGACTCTTTGTTTTTGACCACCAGATAACTGACATGGATAACTATCTGCTTTATCTTCTAAGTCTACTAATTTTAAGAGTTCTTCGACTTTTTTATGCCTATCTTTTTTCTTGATAGATGTGTATTTTAATGTGTATTCTATATTTTCAGCGACTGTTAATCTATCTAATAAATTAAAGTGTTGGAATATCATTCCAATGTTCTTTCTTAAAGAATTTAATTTCTTACCTTTTAAATAGACTTGTTTGTTATTTACATTTTCAGTTAATGTAATTCCATTTACATTAACATATCCACTATCTGGTCTTTCTAATAAATTAATACACCTTACTAAAGTGGACTTACCTGCTCCTGAATATCCTATAATTCCAAATATTGTCCCATCTTGAATTTGTAAGGATACATCATTTAAAGCAGCAACTACATTTTCTTTTGTCTTATATGTTTTATTAAGATTTTTAATTTCTATCATATAATTACTCCTTTTTAATAAAAAAGACCCATCCAGTAAAGGACGAGACTTAATAGTTCGTGGTACCAACCTTTATTTAGAAATAATTATATTTCCCTATTTAATTGAGATCTAACA
Organism: uncultured Prevotella sp.; assembly: GCA_963639175.1. Lineage (GTDB taxonomy): Bacteria > Bacillota_I > Bacilli_A > RFN20 > CAG-288 > Scatoplasma. Next base: position 11,304 of record CAVHUN010000008.1, on the reverse strand, counting down.
ATCTCTACTGCTATAACGTGCAGACACGTTAGTAACTAAATATCGTCACTACAACTCCAAGACCATGTTCATTATTCTTCATACATCCTTTTTCACCACCCAAGGACTCTCTACGCTAATCCAAATAACTACTCTTCTTTTCAACGTCATTTTGAATAGTTCTTTTTTACATTTAAAATTATATTGACTTGATTTTGCAAAATCAACACTATTTTAAAAGTTATATTAAACAAGAATTATGATTAAGGATTGATTAAGTTAATGGTGTTTATGCCTATATAATAAGATTTAGCATGTATTATCTAGATAAATATTAAAATGTTCAAAATTTAAAACTGGAATAAAGAATTATCTTAAAAGTAGAGCAAGGCAAATATCTATTTTCTCTTATTAATATATCTTAATAGTTATACCTAATCTATCTCCTTTAAGATCATTTTTAACATAGAAATTGACTGTATGTTTAGTAATATCTTTTACATGACTAGTATTAACTATACTACCTTCACTTATTAAAGTAGAAAATCAATTTTTTAAAAATTTAACTTGAAAAGACTTGTCAATTTCAATTTACTTTGTTAAAAAATCAAATGCATCTTCTATACTTTTTTTAGAAATATCAAAGACTTCTAAGAATTTATCTACTGAATAATCAACTGAGCTAGGAAAAATAAGTTTTTTTCCTGGATAATTATTTATGTAATTTAATGGATATGTAACCAAAAAATTTAATGAATACACATAAGGTATAGAATATCCATAATATTCTATCCAAAAATCTAATCTTTTTTGAGCAAGTTGTATTTTTTTAGCACACCATGCCATGTACATAGCAGAATAAAAGTCAGCTATAGGTTCTATAACATTGTCTCTATTTTTTGTTTTACTATAAAAAGTTTTATTTCCAACATACATATTATGAACATAATGCATGTATTCATGTGCTAATGTCATTTCTAATTCATCAAATAAATCTTGTCTTGTGGATGCACAAGTATTTTCATAATACAAAACAATATATTCACCACAATATTCACCAACTACATTCATTGTTAGTGTTTTTTTACTTAAAATAGATATTAGTTCTTCTACACTAGCAATTCTTTCTTTTTTTCTTTGATAATCGCAAATTATTTTTGCTAATGTTTTATCATCAGTTTTATAAGTACTTCTAGGATGACCTTGTTTTAATATAACTGGAATCTTATTAAATTCAAAACCAATACCTTCTTTATCAAATAATGTATAAAGTAAATCTTGTGCATATCTAGTTATAGAAAAATAGACTTCATATAAAAAACTAGCTAATCCACTAACTCTTTGATTAACAGGAACACTTTTATCGTATCTAATCATTTCTTTATCTTCATCAAATTCATCCCAAATATTTCCTTTGCTTACAGGGATTGTTTTATTAATAATCTGTGGATTTAAAATTTGAGGTAACACATTCTTTTGTAATTTAATTGCAAGTTCTTTTAAATCTTTATTTGTAAAATTACTTCCTAATAAAGCAATACGATTATTCCAATTATTAACTAAATAATCAATAAATTGAAAATGTTGGTTTTTAGTTTTTTTATATGTATATTCTTTAGTCGGATTAGATGGACTAATAGGCATATTTGTATTAACTAATATACCTTGTTCTATTGCTAATTTTACAATAAACCATCCTGCTCCCATTCTATTTATTTCTTTCATAAGTGCGTTCCTATTTTTATACCCAATTTTAAATTCAATAAATATTTTTTTCTAATTTGATTCTTTAATATCGTAATCAAATTCTTTTTTGCAGTGAGCAATAAAAGCTCCCATTTGATCAATTTCCCATTGATTAGAAACTAATACTTTTTCACCAGTTGATAATATAATTGGATCGCTAACAAAATATCTTTTAGTTCCACCATTTAAGCCCTTTTCTTTATCAGGAATATTATTTTCTAATTCTAAAACACCTTTAGTTTTATTTTTTGCAAGTCTATTTGGAAAAGCGTTTTTTAATTCAGTAAAAGTACATTTAGGATGTTGTTGAAAATAATAATTAACAACTTCTAGTACTAATCTACTTTTAGAAAGATCATTTTTACCATTTAATGAATACTTAGTAGTATCAGCGGCATTATTCACTAAATTGTTTAAATTAGCTTTTGTTTTTGAATCAAAGTCAACGAGTTCAAATACGTTTTTAATAAGTTCACCATTTTCTTTTATAAACATTAGTAATATTTCTTTTTCTTCACTGCTCATCGCCATAATTTCATCTCCTTTTTCATTTTCTTTTTGAAATGATAAACATTTTAAATAGATACTAATATTTTCTTTATTTTCTTTAATTTTACATTCTCTTTTTACTGGTTCAATAACATAATCAACTAAATCTTGATATGTAACTATTAAATACTTATCACACTTAGGTTTAGTCTTATTGTATATAGGTACTAAGAATACATAAATTGGATCAAAGTATTTATCTTTGTTTTTATATTTATCTTCACATAATTTAAAATACACTAGAGTTTGATCCCTATTTTTACCATTTTCTTTAGAATCAACTTTATTTTCAATAATGATAGGTAGGATCTTTTCTTTTGTTTTTATTTCAATAAGAATATCAATATGATCTACTTCTCTTCTAATAGAAGCGCTCTCTATAAATTTAAAATCAATAAATTTTTGTAATACTTTAGTATCCGCTCTAGCCTTATCATTAATTGGATCTTTTGTTAAAGTTAATAACATTAATACTAATTTATATAATTGTCCATGATTAGTTACCACTTGATTTTCATCATCTAGTAACCAGGCAATAAAATTGGAGTGCATCAATTCCCATCTTGATACTTTAGTAAAGCCAAGAATATTATTCACATGATATTCATTATATTTAATATAAGACTCAGAATTTTTAGCTTTTATAATATTTTCATAAACATCAGACATATCTAGTCTCCTTCTATTTAATTCTTTTTTATTACTTTTTTAATTTATATAGAGTTTTCTTAACATTTCCCTTTCTCATTTTGATTACTATATCATGAGATTTTTTAAATGTTAACTTTACTTTTATTTTGTTAAAGTTTTTTTGTTTTATTATTAAAATTTTCAATAGACTTATTAAAATCGTGTCATTTTAAATTGAAATTCTAAATACTTCTTATTCTTATTATTTATTTCTTTCAAGTATTTTTATAATATCTTGATCATGTTTTAAAGTTTCACTCATGCAATTTATTTCAATATCATCAAAATAGGTTACTTGTTCTATTTGTTTTAATAACCAAATAACAAAATTTTTATTTTACCATAAATTTTTATCTATCCAATTCAATATTATTTTAGGACAATCCAAATAGAATCTAGATATAACTTCTTCAACAATAGCCTTTGAAGAATTATCCATAACTTCTAACACAAATTCAAGGTCACCATATTTATCATAGTCGTAGTTAGTAGTTAATTCATGTAGTTATTATTTAATCTACATATTTTTTCAATTTTATAACTAAGTCTTTTAAATCTTGATTTTAAAATGAACCACCCTATAATTTTATTTTTCCACTCCAATTTTCAACTATTTTATCAATAAATTGTTTATGGAAACTAGTAATTTTTTTATAAATACTTTATCTTGTTTTGCTAGATGAATCTTTACCAAAATCAATTTGTTGACTAGGTAAAATACCTTTATCTATCGATAATTTAACAATAAACCATCAAATCCCATTCTATGTATGTCTTTATTCACTATAAATACCTCCTACTTTTTCTTTGATTTTAGTATATATATATATATCAATAATATCAAGGTTTTTAGTTATATAACTTTTAATAAATTTATAAAAATTAGATTTTACTTATTCAAGAGGAAATGTTTTAGGAATTAATAATTTAATAATTACATCAATTAACTTATTTATTATTTGTATTAGTATTTGCTTCTTCTTTTACTTTCTTATGATTCTTTATTTTATTAATGTATTTTTTAAGATAGAACTTAAAGTCTTTATCTATTAATGCAAATAAGCAAACAAATACTATTGAAATAGCAACAGAAATAAATCCATTAACTATTAATTCAATCCATGGATTATCAAAGCTTAACATAGAATAATGTAATGCAAATAAGCTTGCTACAAATGCTAACATGCATAGATAGTTTTTAATATAGTAATTAGTAGTTTTCATTTTAAATTCATATTTATATAAAACATGTGGTTCTACAATATGACATATAAATATATTTGTTATTATTGTTGCTACTATTACTCCAACTACTGCAAATTCGTCTCCAAATAAATATGAGAATAAATATACAAATGCAATTGATAATACTACATTAGAAATTCCTTCAAATAATGGTTTCCATCTATCATAATAAAATAATCCAGTAGCATCTCTAAATAATAAAGTAGCTTGTCTTAAAAATTGAATAAAGTAATTTATAGTAATGACCATTGAAACTGATTTAGCCATTTCAAGATTATCTCCAAAGCAAATTATTATTAAATCATCAATTATTGCATAATATCCTAAAAAGAATATTATTCCAATAATAAAGTTAAAGGTGTGGAAAAAGTTGAAATATTTTTTTACTTCTTTAGAATTCTTTTCTACACATAAATGCCCAATAACAGAAGTTAAAGGAGTAAAAAACAAAGTTATAACACTAGTCATTGCAGTCATTATTGTTGTGTAATTAGAATATTTTCCTAATATTACCACTCCAATAAAGGCAGAAATAATAATACTATCTGCGGTATTTACTAATAAGCCACCTATTTTATGCATGAACATGGCTTTAACATTTTTTACTACTTCTTTTTTAGTTTCTTCACTGACATTTTCTTTTATTAATGCAACTTCTTTATATTTTCTATTAAATATATATGAAGTTAATATCCATTCAAATACTACTGAGACAATAGTTGCTCCTAGGTATATAACAAATGATTGAGTATATATTACTACTACTATTTGTAATACATATCTTAAAATATTTGCTAATGAATTAATTGTAGTAGTTATATAGTTATTCTTATATGCATTAATAACAGAAGTCTTAGCACTATACATATAAGAAATAACAGTAGAAGTAAGCATTAAACCAAATGTTAGATATAAGTTAATATCTAAATCACCATAGTCTTTAGCTAGATATGGTAATAAAGGCATAATTGCTAAACCACTTACTAATATTATTCCACCAATAATTAAATATAACTTAGTAAATAGATGATATAAAGCCCCTACTTCATTAGTCTTTTTCTCTACTATTGGTTTATACATGCAAAAAGTAATAGCACTACCAACACCAAGTTCTGCTACAGCTAAAAAACCAACAATACTTGTATATAATGAAAACAACCCTGTTGCTTCATTACCAACATATTGAATTAAAAATCTTCTTGCTAATAAAGAACCTATTAACAATACAAATTTAAAGATAATCGAGACTGATACATTTAATAAACTTTTCTTTCTATCCATGCTTTATATAAATTTATACGATTATTATTTTGAGAAATTCATTGAATCTAATAATAACTACCTTTTAATAATATCATAATAATGAAAAAATATTTGATTTATTGTGTTATTTAAGAATTAATCAGGTTATCTAGTCTTTCAATAAATTCTTTTTCATTGTTAATTTGTTCAGTAAGTGTATCACCTATAACAATATAAGATATTCCAAATTTTGTTTCACTTTCTTCTATATCAAATAATTTAGTTTCTAATAACAATCTCATGCGTTTTGGATACGTTCTTTGCCATTTATAGACTTTCTTGCCAGTCCCTTATCTCGAGAATGTTTATTATTTTTAATATAATTTTCTTTAATCCTGGTTTTAAAATGACTATAACTAGTATCTCCTCTTCTAGCTACATCATAACCATTACCTATTATAAATATACTTGACATTTTAAGAACTCGTTTCTGATAAACAATACACTTGTCCTCATGCTTTAGTTTAAACATTTTCAATTAGTATCTAATTTTAGTAAGTCAATGCAAATTATTTCATGTAAATACAAAATCTATAACATATTTGCATTTGAGACTTATAAACCTAGAACTTCTTTTAATTTAGCAATTTGTTCCTCATTATATCTCCATGAGAGTTTCTGAGGACACTTAGTATAATTTTCATATGAAGATTTATTTCCAATAATATAATCATTTAAAGAAAACGGATTATACTTGCAAGGAGGAATCTTTTTAAGTTGATCATTAGCGATACCATATTTAGAACATAAAGATAGCATATAATCACTCATAAAATAATCTATAGCATAATCATGAGTTTTATAGTATTCATTATAATATTCAACACATGCTCCCATATTAGGATTGCCTTGATCTGAGCATTGAAAATAACTAGTCCATGTTACATCATAAACATTTTTAAAGAAATCACATTCATGATTTAATGAATAATAACCATACTTAAGTATCATTTCTTTTAAAGGAAACTTCTCTAGCATTAATAAAGTTGAATCAAACCAACATCCACCATATTTATATAATAAATTAAATCTTAAAATATCTGAGAATGTTTGAATTGTTATTTTCTTATTCTTATAGTAATTCCAAATTTTATTATCTAATTTAACATAGTCTTTAATATTGTTATCATCAATTAGATGAATATTATAGCCATCACTATAAAGTTTCTTGACTTGAGATACACATATTTTAACTAATTCTGGTGCATTATCAAATCCAGTAGCCCAATATATAAATATGTTGTTATTTACCTTTGTACTTATATGATATTCAGTATTTTCATACTTATCAAAGATATAAGAATACTTCTTATCCATAAGGCTTATAGCAAGTCTTCTATTCTTATCTTCAGTAGATTTAATTAAATTTCTATTAAAGTAAGATATAGCATACTTACACCCCCAATTTTTCATGTGCTTATTGCTTTCTTTTAGCACTTTCATTAATGTTTTTATTTTACTCATAATTGCTTCCCTAGCTTATACTATTGCTTTATTTATGTATAACTTTCTTAATAATACGTTTAGTCTTCTTTAATAATTTAAATAACCACAACTGATTAGTTCTATATAAAAATAAAATGATTCTACTTCTAAAATCTAAACAATTCTTACCTTTATAAACTAATTTGAATGGTTCAAAAGATTTCATGAATTTTAAATATTGTTTCTTTTGCGATTTGCTATCATGAACTGATGGATTAATTATATATTGGACAAGTAATATGTATAATACTGAAAAGTTATGTCTAATAAGTGCTACATAAAGTTCCTTTGACATATTATTACTGTAATGGAATTCAGTCTTTTCTTTAGCTTCTTCAGGTAAATATTCTAAGATATTTCTTTTAAATGTTTCAAAGTATGTAAAGCAATGAAAACTCCAATATATATAGAATGCATAATGAACTATTTCAAACTTATCTGTTTTGCTAGTAGCATACATTGTAAAGAAATTATCTTCTTCTCTTTTAAATTTGGGATCAAATCTTAATTTGTTATTATCTAAGAATGATTTCTTATATGCATGTGCCCATGGGACACCACAACCAATAATACCATCTACACCATTAGTATAATATCTATCTCCAAGTAAATTCCTATAGATATCTTCTTTAGTTACATTATTCATTGTAAAGAAAGTGTATTTCTTGATATCTATACAATCACTTGTTCCATAATAATCATAAATATAAATATCACTATTTGAAATAAATGTTTCTCTTACCTTTTCTATAGTATTCTCTTTAATCCAATCATCAGGATCAACAAATATTATCCATTCATTTTTAGCACTCTCTAATCCTTTATTTCTTGCACTAGCTGTACCACCATTTACTTGATGAAATACTTTAACATTATCTTTAACTAATGTATCAATAAAATTAGCTATATCACTAGTTGAGCCATCATCAACGAATATTATCTCATCATCTTCGTTGATTTGGGAGTAAATAGATTTAAAGCATCTATCTATTTTAGATGCTTCTATATTATATACAGGTATAATAAAACTAATATTATTCATATTAGATCACCTCCTGTAATTGAGGTAATCTAAATACCTGTAAATTGATAAACTCTACGTTAAGAGTTACCCCCCCCGTCACAGATTTCTTTAATCTAATTTCTTCATAAACATCATTGAATTCTTGCGCATTTCTTAAGCTATCAAATTTATTTTTTGTATATATTTGACCACTTAGAATCATATTTTTAACACTCTCTTTATTTTCCAGTACATGTGTTAATTTCTTTGCAAAATCATTGTAATTACCTTGTTCATAAAGGAAACCATTCTTACCATTTGAAATAATTTCATTTGATCCACCACTATTTGAGGCAAGGACACAGCATCCTGCTAGTATACCCTCAACTGTAACTCTTCCAAACGCTTCCTTTTTTGAATTTACAATTTGAATATCAGCATTTAAGTATTCTTCCATTGTATTTGATTTAGGACCAACAATAACAACATTATTCTCGATATGATGCTTTTTAGCAATCTTGTTTAGTTTATCTCTAGAGTTATCCGAACAATTTCCAACAATCCTCAATTCAAAATTTTTCATTTGGTTTTCATTAGAGTATTTACCAAGCCATTCAAGGAATTCAAATTGTCCTTTCTTTTTACTTACTCCACCAATAAATAAGAATTTAATTATATCATCTTTAAATATTTTGTGATGATCATCATAGTATTTGTCAACATATAAACCATCTAAAATAATTTTAGTATTATGCAATCCATAACCTAGATATTTTTCATTAATAGAATTTGAAATTGTTGCAACCACATCAGCTTTACTTAGCAATTTTATAGCCATTCTCTTATTGATGAAATGCATATTTTGGTCTTCATATAAAAATTCTTGAATTTGCCAAACACAGTGAAAACCATTTTTAATTGCTACTTTACCAAATAAAAAACACCACGATGTGTTTATATGAACTACATCTGGTTTAAATTGATTCAAATAGTCAAGTACATTTTTTTCATACTTTTTATAGTTAAAAAACTTCAAATACGAAAATAATGGTTTACAAGGATTTTTACAAACAAGTTTTGAAGAAACCCAATTTGGTGAATATACCATATCGTAATCGATATCATTTTCCTTTAATAATTCTGTACCAGTCCCTTCAAAAGGAACAACAACTCTTACTTCATTATTCAAATCATATTTCAAATGCACAGCTAGTCTTACTAAACACAAGAAAGCACCTGAAAATCGATAATTATCCGATGCAACCATTAATATTTTCATAACTTATCATCCTTTCATTATTTAATTCTACTAATATTCATTATTTAATACTATTAATATAATCAAGCGCTTCCTTTATAGCCTTATTCATATCATAATACCTAACTTTAGGCATTATCCCTAAAGTCAGGCTCTTTATTATACTATTTAGAATATAATATCAATATACCCTGCCTTGAATAAACTCTATTCTATCTTTGTTCCTGGTTTATATATTTCAGATATACCAATTTTATTATGTTTATAATCCGCATATGCTGTTTTAAGCAATTTATATTGAGCTTTGTTTGTAAGTAGTTTCTTAAACATTCTAAGCTTTAAATAGCATATTTCATATATCAAATGAATCTTTGAATAATGTTTTTTAGTCAAGTCAAGACTATTACGAACTCCATAATATGTCTTCCAACTCATTGTACTATTCGATTCATCACAATCATGAAATACATTGATTATGTAATTATAAATATTTTTATATTATCATCCATACATTTTCATTAATTTATCTTTTCTTATAATTTTTATCTAACCAATTCATATAATCATCCCTTTCAACATGTTTAATCCATTCACTATTATCTAGATTCCATTTGATTGTAGCGATTATACCAGTATCAAAATTATATTCAGGTTTCCATCCAAGTTCAGTTTCTATTTTAGTAGGATCCATAGCGTATCTAAGATCATGTCCTGGTCTATCTTTAACATAGCTTATTAATGATTCTGGTTTATTTAATGCTTTTAATATTGTCTTTACCACTTCTAAATTAGTTCTTTCATTATGTCCACCAATATTATATACTTCACCATCTTTACCATTTCTTACTACTAAGTCAATAGCGTTACAATGATCTCCTACATATAACCAGTCTCTTACATTAGAACCATTTCCATATACTGGTAATGGTTCATTCTTTAAAGCTTTTTGTATCATTAAAGGAATTAACTTTTCAGGAAAATGATAAGGACCATAATTATTAGAACATCTTGAAATAGTACAAGGTAATCCAAATGTTCTATGATAAGCTAAAACTAATAAATCTGCACTGGCTTTAGATGCACTATATGGGCTAGAAGTATGAATAGGAGTATTTTCAGTAAAGAATAAATCTGGTCTATCTAATGGTAAATCACCATATACTTCATCAGTAGATACTTGATGATATCTTTTGATTCCATATTTTCTACAAGCATCCATTAATACTTGAGTTCCTAATATATTAGTTTTTAAAAATATTTCAGGATTTTCAATAGATCTATCTACATGAGATTCAGCTGCAAAATTAATAACATAATCAAAATGTTCTTCTTCAAATAATTTAAATACTGCTTCTCTATTACAAATATTTTCATGAACAAATTTAAAATTAGGTTTACTCATAATAGGAGCTAATGTTTCCATATTACCTGCATAAGTTAATGCATCTATACAAACATATTGATCATTAGGATATCTATTTACCATTATATGAAGGAAATTGCCTCCTATAAAACCAGCACCCCCAGTTACTAAAAATTTAGCCATTATTTATTTTCCTCCAATTCCTTTAAACATCTACTTAAAGCATCTTTCCAATTAGGTAATCTATTAAATCCTGCTTTATCTAAGCTAACTTTTGACATTCTACTATTAAGTGGTCTATCAGTTTGATTAGGAACTAACTTTTTATATTCGTATGAATAGCAAAATTAGGAAATTTATATCTAACTCAAAAGGATGTAGAATTCCTTTTTGAAACTGATTTAGATTAAATATATTTCTATGTATTTAATTTAAACTCTTAACAACCCATTTTGAGGGAACAATTACAAATTCAGGTTTTATAAAATATAGTGATTTATTTATACTCAATATGATCTCTTTTAAAAATTCTATACACATTATTTGCTAAATACTGCATAAACAATGAATGTTTTGAATCGAAATAATTATATCCAATTCTATATATTTCATCTTCTTTAAAATTGTTATCTACATAGATATTAAATAATCTTTCTGCTATAAAGCCTATGCTTCTTTGTTGAT
>CAVHUN010000007.1:0-37045 GCA_963639175.1 uncultured Prevotella sp. | reverse complement strand
ATTTCATTTATAAAATAGAAAAGTAACACAATTTTAGCCCTAGGATTGTGTTTTTTAATTTTTTTCGCTACAAATACAATTTCCTAAACAAAACTAAAAAAGATTCAAGCTTTTATTTCTTGAATCTTTTTAATTTTAGTTAGTTCTTTTAAATTGAGAATTATATAATTTAGCGTAATGACCATTTAATTTTAACAATTCTTCATGGCTACCCTTTTCAAGTATTTTTCCTTGACCAAGGAATAAAATCATATCGGCATTTTGAATTGTAGATAATCTATGGGCGATAATTATACTTGTTTTACCTTCCATAATTTGATCAAAGTCATGTTGAACTATCTTTTCATTTAATGTATCAATATTTGAAGTGGCTTCATCTAAAATCAATATTTCAGGTGTATGTAACATCAATCTAGTAATACATAACAATTGTTTTTGACCAGTAGATAATCCAGAAGTATTTGAAACTATAGTATCATATCCTTTTTCCATTTGAGTAATAAAGAAATGAGCGTTTGATTTTTTACTTGCTTCAACAATTTCATCATCACTAGCAGTAGAATTAGCGTATTTTATATTTTCTTTAATAGTGCCTTTAAATATCCAAGTATCTTGTAATACCATTCCAATATGTTGGCGTAAGCTATCTCTATTCATCTTAGAAATATCTTGTCCAGCAATTGTAATTTCCCCACTATCTAAATCGTAGAATCTCATAATTAAATTAATTAAAGTAGTTTTACCACATCCAGTTTCACCAACTATTGCAACATGGCTACCTTTTTTAATTGTAACTGAAACATCATCGAGAATCTTCTTATTTTTTGAATAAGAGAAAGTAACATGGTTTAAGCAAATATCGCCATCTTGTTTAAATCCATCTAAATTAGATTCATCGCTAATTAAAGGATAATTGAGCAACTTTTCTAATCTAGTAGAAGAAGCAAAGGCAGTTTGAAGTTGAGAAATAACTTCACTAATTTCGTTAAATGGATTTGTGTAATTATTAGTAAACATCAAAAATGTTGATAAATTACCAGTAGTCATATTTATAATGCCATTAACAATAAATATTCCACCTAAAGTAGCGACACCCCCATAAATAATTGAATTAATTAATCTTGTAGTAGGATTAATAATTGATGAATAAAACATTGACCATTTGTCGTACTTTTTCAAATTCAAAGTTACTTGTTCAAATTCTTTAATTGATTGTTGTTGATGATTTGAAGCAACAATTACTTTTTGAGATTGAATATTTTCATTTACTAAGCTAGCTAATTTAGCTCTGCTATTTGATTGATTAGCAAATGTTTTTGCTGTTCCTTTAGCAATTAAAGTTGAAGCAACTATACTTAAAGGAGTCAAAATAAAGACTATTAAAGCTAATTGATAAGAAAATACAAACATCATTATTAAAGTAGCAACAATAGTAAATACCCCAGTGAATAATTGAATAAATGTTTGTACAACACCATCACAAATCAAAGTGATGTCATTAACAACTGTTGAAATAATATCGCCATAAGAGGTGTTATCTAAATAACTTATTTGACATTTCAAGATTCTATCAAAAGCTTGATTTCTCATATCAAATCCAATGTTATAAGAAACTTTATTTGCTAAATAAGACAATATCCAATAAAAGAAAGGACCAACTAATGCACAACCTAATATTGAATAAATATAAATGTATAGTTTTGCAAAATCAACATTTTGATCTAGCATGCAATCTAAGGCTAATCCACTTGCAATAGGAATATAAATATTACATCCTACATATACTAAGCTAGAAATAAAAGCAATAAGTAATTGCCATTTATAAGGTTTTATAAACTTTAATATAAAAGAAAACTTTTTCATATTATAAAACCTCCTGTGACTTACAAAATTCTTGATAGACTAGGCAATTGTCTTTTAATTGTTCGTGATTTCCACTTCCAACTAATTCACCTTTATCTAATACCAAGATTTGATCAGCATCTTTAATTGAATTAACTCTTTGAGAAATCAAAATTACTAATTTATCTTTAGAAATTTCTCTTATAGCTTTTCTTAAATTGTAATCTGTTTCAAAATCCAAAGCAGAAGATGCATCATCTAAAATAATGATTTTAGGATCTTTAACTAAAGCTCTTGAAATTGTTAAACGTTGTCTTTGACCACCAGATAAATTCTTACCACCTTGGTTAATACTAGCTTCTAATCCACCTTTAGCTTGTACAATATTTTCAGATTGACCAATTTTAATAGCTTTTTGTAAATCAGCTTCACTTGCATCTTGTTTAGCAAACTTCAAATTAGATTCAATAGTGCCACTAAATAAAGTAGGATTTTGACTAACTAAGCCGATGTTATCAATAATACTTTCTTCTTTATAAGATTGAATATTTTTACCATTAATAGATACTTCACCTTCATCTACATCGTAAAAATGGCACAACAAGTTCATCAATGTAGATTTACCAGCACCAGTTCCGCCAATAATTCCATATACTTCACCTTGTTTAAATTCATAATTGAAATTAGAAATAGAATTTGAAGCGTCTTTATTATATTTAAAGCAAACATCTTTAAAGGTGATATTTATATCTTTTGTCTTATCTAACTTTTCTTCACCTTCTTTTAAACTAGAAGAAGCATTTAAAACTTCCCAAATTCTCTTACTTGAAGAGCTACCTTTAGAGAATATGACAATTAAATTAGCAACAACTACAACAGTTTGAGAAATTTGAGTCATATAATTAGTTAACGAAACAATACTACCTTGAGTTAAATTACCTGTTGAAACTTTAACTGAACCAAGTACTAATATTAATATTAAACCAACATTTATAATTACAGTATTTAATGGATTTGATAAGCTTGATAATTTAGCTAATCTAGTAGAAATATCTTGAATTGTAGCAGTAGTCTTAAAATATCTTTTCTTTTCATAATCTTGTTTATTAAAGGCTCTTACTACTCTTACACCAGTTAAATTATCATCGACAATATTTGTAGCAGTATCTAAATTTGATTGAATTTTAGAATTATAAGGAATAGAAACAAAACCAATAACAAATATTACTCCACCAAGTAATAATCCAGAAACTAAAAATATCCAGCATAATTCAGGAGAAACAAATATAGACATAACAACAGAACCAATAATAATAAAAGGAGCTCTAATCGCTAATCTAAGCATCATAGCAAAAGCGTTTTGAGTTTGAATTACATCGCTTGACAATCTAGTTTGCAAACTAGAAGGTGTAAATTGATCTAATTCTTTATAAGATAGAGAATTTATTTTCTTATATAAATCATTTCTTATACTATATGCATATTCAGTTGAAACCTTAACAGCTAAGGCTTGACATACCATTGTCATTAAAAAACCAACTACAGCTAGTCCAAGTAATATTAATCCTTGATTAATAATATAATTGACACCTTGATTTCCATTAATACCATTATCGATGATATTTTTTACTACTAAAGGAACAATTAACCCAAATATCGCTTCAAATATTTTAAAAATTGGAGCTAATATTATCGCTAACTTATAATCCTTTCCATATTTTGCAAATAATTTTATCATAATTCACCTACTTTTATACATTCACTAAATAAAAGATTTCTAGATATTTACCTAGAAATCTCATTTTTACTTTTTAAATTGAAGGAGTTTGTTGATTCACATTCTCTTGAACTTTATTTGTTTGTTCAATGTTTTTTGAATCTTCTTCAATCATTTGTTTTAATTTTTCAAGTTGTTTAGACTTTCTAGAATTCACTTTATCATTTCTATTAGCAAAATGATATAAGAATCCAATTAAGAAACACATGCTAATTAAACAAATAATAGAGCCTAATATTCTAAAATCAACCATTGTAGACCAATTTAAGAAACTAGTTAATGACTTTTGAGCTTGGAATATAGGATTATATGCTAATTTTCCTGGTCCATTATAAGCATATACACCTAAACAGCATAATACTAATCCACCAACCCAAATGGTTCCAAAGATAGAATAACAAACAATTTCCTTTGTTTTATTTTTATCTTTCATTTTTAATTTACTTATTTACTTTCCTTTTGTTGTTGATCAGCAGCTTCTTTTGCGTTTTTGATTCCAGCTTCTTTAGACATATTTTGTTCAAAAGCAACTAAATCAGAATAAACTTTATTGAAGATTCTTAACCATGCATCTCTATAACCATTTAAAACAGGTGAGAAGATGTTTTCAAATCCTAACATAACATCACCTAATTTTTGACCTTCTGCTAATTTCTTAGAGCCATCAAAGTAGTGGAAATCATCTTCCATTCTTGTAATAGAATCAACAAAGATAACATCGCTTGATTTATTATGAGCCTTTAAGAAATTGAAGAAGCCTACTACTCTATTCATTTCGTTAGCAATAAATGCGCAAGAAGGATCAACTTTTGGATCAAAGCCAGGCTTTGTGGAAGGATCAACACCTTCTTTTTCTTTTTCTTGGTTGATATATGTTCTTACTGCGTTATTGTATTCAGCAAATTTTACATTGAATAAATGTGCGACACCTCTAAAAGCAGCAGCTCTATAGAAAGGATCATCTTTTTCTAATAATTCTGTTAATTCAGGTTCTAATCCACCTTCTTTTTCAAAAGAAGCTTTAAAGCCTAAGCAAACATCAGAAATAGTTTCGTGTAAACCAACAATATAATCTACTAATTGTAAAATTAAAGAAGATTCAACAACGACTTTATCATGATCAATTTTGACAATTCTTGAATCATCACCATAAACATCTTCGACAAATTCTTTAACTTGAGTGGAAATCTTATTTCCAACTGTCATATTAGGATCTTCTTTAGAAGCAATTTGTGAATTGTTTTGGCAAAAAGCTGCAAATGGTGAATTTTCTTCAATTAAATGAGAAATCATCATTTTTCTTTGTTTATATAAATCAATGCTATATCCTTTTTCTTGGTCAATTGGTGGCAAAACATATTCTAATGTGTCTCTAATAATGACGCCAATTTCATATATTGCCATGACATATCTAGTTTGTAAATTCATTTATTTTTATCCTCCAAAATCTAAATTGAATATCTTAAATATTATATATCGTATTAATTAGATAAAACAATAATTTTTATTCCTTTAATTTACCATTTTCGTTTAAAACATATTTTGAAACATCTGACACTTTAGTAATTATATGTTTAGCACTTTCTAAAACTGCCTTTTCTCCATTTGCCATACCAAATGAATTAGGGAAAGTTTGAAACATTGGTAAATCGTTATAAGAATCGCCACATACTGCTACTTCTTCTTTTTTAATTCCTAATGTGTCGATATACTCTAATAAAGTGTTAGCTTTATTAACATCGTGATTAGTAATTTCAATAGCAATTGATGCAGGAGTAATTGTCAGTTTATTTTTATATTGTTCTTTTAAAGCAATTCCAGCTTCAAACGCCCTTTTACTAGCTGAAGGAGTAATCCCAAATATTGGCATAAATTTAAATACTCTTCCATTTACCATGCTTTTAATTGCTTCTTCTTCAGAAATTATATATTTTTCTTTATAGGCGAAATTAAATTGATTAAATAGAACAGCTAAATAAGTTGTAATTTTATTAGCGTTCATAGGACTAATCTTAATTGAATCATCTTCATCAAAAATAAAGAAAGCAAAGCAATTGTAATTAGCCTTTAAATTCATATAGATATCTATTAAGACATCTTTAGGAATAGGCTTTGATTTAACAAATTTATTATCTTTATAAATAAAAGCACCATTGCAACCTAAAACTGCTAAATCTACTCCTGTCTTTTTCTTTACTTTCATAGAAATACGTCTATCTCTACCAGTAACTAAGACAACTTTACCACCAGCAGCAGCAAAATCTTTTAAAAATTTAGCATTTGACTTATCAATTAAAGTAAATCTCTTTTTTGGATAAAATAATGTACCATCTAAATCGGTAGCTAACAATTTAATCATACGCGAATATTATATATTAAAATACGAGTTAACATACAAATTATTATATATTAATCCATTTAAAAAGGCTCACTTTTTTTAATTATGAGCCTTCTATTTAACTATTCGATTTCAATAATACCGTAGGTTTTATCTTCTCTTTTATATAAAACTGAACGTTTATTAGTTTTAGAATCTAAATAGATAAAGAAATCATGATCAAGAGCATCCATTCTTGCCAAAGCTTCTTCTACATCCATTGGAACTAATGATAAGGTCTTTCTTTTAACAATCTTATCTAAAGCTTCTTCACTTTCTTCTTGAATTTGGTCTAAGATAATATCTTTTCCAAGTCCGTTTTTCTTATGAAGTTTCAAAAGTTGAGTTTTCATTTTTCTCATTTGACCTTCAAGTTTATCAACTGCTAAATCAACAGCAGCATATGCATCTTTTTGATCAGAAACTTTTGCTCTTAAATACATATCAGCTGCATTAATTGAAATTTCAACTACTTGATAAATTTTAATTAATGAAAAAGTAATAGTACACTTTACATTATCATTGGATGAAAAATATTTCTCCATTTTTGAAACTTTCTTTAAGGAATATTCCTTTAAAGCGGGAGTAAGCTCTACTCCATGACCGACTGTTTGATATCTCATATGTATCAAATTCCTTCCTAAGAGAACTCTATTTGATATGTTCTCTACTTGTATCTATATTATATCTTAAAATGTAAGCCCTTTAAAGGGTAAGCAAAATATTTTTGTAAAATATTTCGACTAATTAGAAACATATTATACTTATAATTTAAAAAGGTAAATTATTCAAAAATAAAAAGATCAGCATGTAAGTGCCAATCTTAATATTTATTCAATATCTAAATCAACGTTTTTAAACCAGTTAGATTGGTCGATGACTTTAATATAACCATCTGGAGAATCAGAAAGTAATACACCGCCATTATTTTCATAAAACTCAACTAATTCAATAGCTTGTTTAGAAATAATTTCACCAGGAATTGCAATAGGGATTCCAGGAGGATAAATCATAATTGCTTCTGAAGATATTTCCCCAGCAGCATCTTCAATAGGAACAATTTTACTAGGAGCATTAAACGCTTCTCTAGGTCTAACAATTAATTTTGGATAAGTGTAGTCAAAATGAGGAATGTTCAATTGACCATCTTCTTTATAATAAGTATTAGAAAGATAAGTTAATCCTTCAATTAATTTATCGATATCTTCCTTTTTAGAGCCAATTCCAACAATAGCTAGAACCTCACTTACTTCAGCTAATTCAAGTTGAATATTGAATTTTTGTCTCAATTCTTTTAAAACTTCAAATCCAGATATTCCAAGTCCATAAGTGTTAATGACTAACTTTGTTTCATCAAAGTTAAATCTAGCATCATTAGTGCAATATTCTTTATCAAAAGCGTATAAACCAGGAAGTTTATTTATCTTACTTCTTGCATAATTTGCTAGTTCTAAAGCGTGATCAATTAACTTTTCACCTTCAAAATAAAGCATCTTCCTAGCAGCATCAAGACTAGCCATCAAAATGTGGTTAGGAGAAGTAGAAGAAAACATAGCAAAAACTTTTTCAACTCTAGAAACATCAATTCTCTCTTTTTTAATTAAAATCAAAGAAGATTGAGTTAAACTACCTGCTGTTTTATGAACTGACATAGTAGAAATATCAGCCCCAGCATCCATAGCAGAAATTGGCATCTTCTTATTAAAAACAAAATGAGCGCCATGGGCTTCATCACAAATTACTAATATTCCTCTTTTATGAGCTTGATTCACTATTTCTACTAAATTTGAAGCTATTCCAAAATAAGTAGGATTAATTACAAATAAAGCCTTAGAATCTGGATTTTCATCCATAGCTTTTATATATGTTTCAACACTCACACCATTTGCAATACCAGTTATATTATCAACATCTGGTTCTACAAATATTGGATAAGCACCAGAAATTATCAAGCCATTAATAACAGATTTATGGACATTTCTAGGTAATATTATTTTATCTTTTGCTCTTAAAAGTGAAATTAAGATAGTTAAAATTCCACCAGTAGTACCATTTACTGAAAATATAGCTCTATCTGCATGAAAAGCTTCTGCAGCTAATTCTTCAGCTTCTTTTATAACACCATGAGGATGATACAAATTATCTAAACCTAAAGGAGCGTTAAAATCGGCTTTGAATATATTTTCCCCGGCATATTTAGTTAAATCTGTAGTTAATCTACCCATTTTATGTCCAGGGACATCAAAAGGAGTAGGATTTGAATTCATATATTCAATACAAGCTTCTAAAAAAGGTTCTTTAAGTTGTCTATTATTTTTATCCATTATTTTATCCTATTATGAACATATTCTAATATCTTATCGACATAATCTAATTTTTCAAATGGCAAATCTAAGTCTGGTCTTCCAAAATGACCATAATTTGTCAAATCAGCATATTTAAATGATGGTTTTGTTAAACTAAATCTAGAAATAATTCCACCAGGAGTAAAATCAAATAAGTTTTCAATTGCTTCTAAAATTAATAATTTATCAACTTTTTCAGTTCCAAATGTTTCAATTGAAATTGAAATAGGAGCAGAAACTCCAATAGCATATGAAAGTTGAATTTGACATCTATCAGCTAATTTACTAGCGACGATATTTTTAGCACAGTGTCTAGCAGCATAAGCAGCAGAACGATCTACTTTAGAAGGGTCTT
The DNA here is from genome assembly GCA_963639175.1 of uncultured Prevotella sp. Classification (GTDB taxonomy): domain Bacteria; phylum Bacillota_I; class Bacilli_A; order RFN20; family CAG-288; genus Scatoplasma. Next base: position 28,349 of record CAVHUN010000007.1, on the reverse strand, counting down.
TACCTGAGAAAGCTCCGCCTCCATGAGGACATGAACCACCATAAGTATCGACAATTATTTTTCTACCAGTAACCCCAGTATCACCTAAAGGACCACCAATAACAAATCTACCAGTAGGATTAATAAAATATTTAAAATCAGTGTTCATATTGAATGATTTACTAACTGGAATCAAAACATCATTTAATATTTGATTTCTAAAATCATCAATCTTAACATCTTCATCATGTTGGCAAGAAAATACAATAGTATCAACTTTTGGAGCTAATCTATCAGTATAATCAATAGTAACTTGAGCCTTCATATCTGGTCTAGAATGAGCTAACTTACCTTGCTTTCTTAAATTTGTAGCATATCTAACTAATTTATGTGCCATAACAATTGGTAAAGGCATATAATTTTCAGTTTCATTACATGCATAACCAAACATGATACCTTGATCGCCAGCGCCCATTTGATTTGTATCAAAAGAATTAGAAACTCCCATTGAAATATCATTAGATTGAGTTTTTACTAAAACTTCTACATCACAACTAGTTGCACCTATTCCATATTCAGGAGAAATATAACCGACTCTAGTCAAAACATCTCTAGCAATCTTTTCATAATCAACTACACCTTTAGAAGTAACTTCTCCAGCAATAACAACTTTTTCAACTGTCATTAAAACTTCAATAGCTACTCTTGAACTAGGATCTTGTAAAAGCAATTGATCTAATATAGCATCTGCAACTTGATCACACAACTTATCAGGGTGCCCTTCAGATACTGATTCAGATGTAAATAATATTTTTCTTTCCATAAATATTTTCTCCTTAAATACATAGCGTTTAATTATATCAAAATTAAAATAGATAAAAAACAAAAACGCTATTTTCTTTTCAATTTAAAATCCAATAACTGACCTTCTAAATCTTGATATTTCATAACTTGATTAGTAGGACAACCTGAATAATTTAAGCCGTTAAATAACATGCTTATTGTTTGATAATTCAAACCTTTTTTCAAAGTTTGATTATAACAAGAAACAAATTTATTTATTCCTTTTCTATACAATTCAGTAAAGCTATCTTTACATGTTACCCCTGAATAAGGAACTTTCCATTCTAAATGCATGTCGTTTAAGCAAGTTCTATCTTGTTCACGAGGAATATATAATTGACCAAAAACATTCTTTCCTAAATGTTTTCCAAATCCACCTTTTCCATGATTGACAAATTTATAAATTCTAATCATGTTTTTTACACCACTTTTGTAATAATTTCTAGGCACTTTAACTCCAAGTACCCTTTCAATAACTATATTGAAATTTTGATCTATTACATCAAGTAAGTCTTCATTGATTTGTAAGACTTCTTCTGGATGATAATTTAATTCTTTCTTTCCTTTATAAATAGCTAAACTAGAATCAATTCTAGCTTCAAAATGAGCGTGAGAATAATGTAATTTTCCACTCAATTTAGAATTCTTATCAAAACCAGTAAAATAATATACATAAGGATGGCAAGTTGAATCTAATACATAATGAGATAATTGTCCCAATATAAAAGACATAAATATATCTTGAGAAGATATATCTTCTATTTCATTATATCTTTTAAACAACTCTTTAAATAATTTAGTACCATCTAATTTATGTAATTTAGAACCATATCTTCCTTTTATAGCTTTAATAGAAAAAGCTTTTGTAAAAGGAATTAAGCTAGAAAAAAACAAAGGATCAGGTCCTTGCGCTCCTAAGCAAAAACAGCTTGGGTAGTTTTTTAAGCAAGAACCATCACCTATAGTATCTAATAAATCTAAAGCGAAGAAATTGTGTGTTAATAATGAAGGCATTTGTCTTTATTATTTAACAATGGTGCCATAAACAACACCGCTAGCACAACTTGCATTGCATTCATCTGTATCAATATGCATTGCTAAGCTGAACTTTTCAGATACTCTAATTACTGTATCATCAAATACTGTTTTTCTACCTTTACCTGTATCAACTAATACAGAAACGATATCACCATTTTTGACATTGAAGTGTTCTGCATCACTAGGAGTCATATGAATATGTCTTTTTGCAATAATAACACCTTCTTTTAAATCAATTTCGCCTGCAGGTCCTTTTAATGTGCATGTACCTGAATTTGCAATATCACCAGATTCTCTAACTGGAGCAGTAATTCCTAATCCTCTAGCATCTGTGAAAGATAATTCAACTTGGTTGAACTTTCTAACAGGTCCTAAAATTGATAACATAGCACTAGGTCTACTACCGTTAGGATCTTTTTTGTTATAACCGATAACTTCAACTTTATCAGTTGATGCGAATTGGCCAGGTTGAGAAAGATATTTCTTCGCGACTAATTCGTGACCCTTTCCAAATAATACTTCTAATGCTTCTTGTGTGACATGAACATGTCTAGCACTTGTTTCAACTAAAATTTGATCTTTGTTTTCCATTTGAAAAATTCTCCTCGTTAATAGATTATCACAATATTAACTAAATGGCATACATTTTAATATATAATATTAAAGTAATATTTTAATTATGAAAAAAGAAACGATACTAAATAAGAAACAAGAACAGTTTCTATTAGATAATGGAATCAAAGTAAAAAAAGTAGAAATCATAAAAGATGGAATATCAAATATCAACTTTTTAATAAATGAAGAATACGTATTAAAATGCGGATATGATAGTAACTTTTTTAGCCTTAATCAAAATAACATCAATCTTCAAAATAATATATACAAGCAATTAGATTTATCAGTTGAACTAATAGCTGTTGATTATAAAAACTTATTTAGCTTAACTAAATATATTCCAAATCTTACAAAATTAGACTCTAAAAAAATCAATTATTTTCAAATCATAAAATTAATAGATGCAATTAAAACATATAAAAAATTAGATAATATAGAATTAGATAAATTCGATTATAACGCCACTTTAAATAAATACAGATTACTCTTACCAGTTAAAGAAAGACTATATTTTAATCAAATAGAAAATAGTCCTTTAATTAACTTAGAACTAGAAATTTCCCATCTAGACTTAGTAGATAACAATATCTTGTTTACAAAAGATAATCAAGTTAAAATAATTGACTTTGAAATGGGATGTAAAGCTTTTAAATATTTTGATTTAACTTCCCTATTAGAAGAAAACAATTTTAAAGATAATATATCTCAAGCTATAATTCATTTATATTTTAAAAACGAACCTGAAAATGAAGAATTTTATTTAAAAAGCTTTAATTCATATTGTGCTTTATTAGATTTATTGTGGTATACATGGGCAAAAGCAAGAAAAATAAATTGTCCTAATAATAAAAAAGAAGAATATGAACAAATAGCTATAGATAAAAAAGAAAGCTTATTTAAAAATATTCAACTAATTAGAAGAAGTTAATTTCATATTTTCTTCTTCTTTTTTAATTGACTTTTTGAAAACAAAATATAAAGTAATTAATTGTGCTATTGCAGTAATAGCCCATGAAATAGGAAACACTAAAAATAGCCACATAGGAGTATGAAAATAAGCAATAGGATACAAAAATTGTAAAAACAAAATTCTAAGGCCACATATTCCTACTAAGGAAATAATCATTGTTAAAGTAGAACGTTTTAATCCTCTTAATGCAGAAGGAGTAACATCAACTATAGCAAAAAATGCATAACAAGAATAATCAATTATCATTCTTAAAGAACCAGTTTCAATCGCTTCATTATAAGCCTCTATAGAGACTTCTTTTTGTTTAGATACAAATAAATCAAGCAAAGGAATTCTAGCTAAAATAAAAGAAACTCCAACTACTATAGAAGTTATAATTGCAAATATTTCACACCAAAATATAGATCTTTTGATATTTTTAATGTTTTTAGCCCCATAATTTGCCCCAACAAAAGCTATGCAAGCTTGAGAAAAGCAGTTTTGAGAAGTATTTAAAAATGATTCTAATTGATAAGCAGCTCCACTTCCAGCTACAAAAGCATCCCCTCTTACATTTATATAAGATTGCATAATCATATTTGGAATAGAAAATAAGGCGGATTGAATAGAAGCTGGTATTCCAATTTTAATAATTTCTAAAGTCTCTTTTTTATAAAGTCTAAAATATTTAATATGCAATCTAGCAAAGCCTTTGTATCTTAATAAAATAATAAAAGTAAAAATAGCAGCAATTCCTTGAGAAATCAAAGTAGCTAAGCCAACTCCTACAACATCTAATTTAAAGACTAAGACAAATAAGAAATTTAAACAAACATTTATAATTCCAGATATAGCTAATATGTAAAATGGTCTTTTTGAATCCCCCATTCCTCTAAGTAAGGCAGAAGAAATATCATATAAAATAATAAAAGGAACGCTTAAAAAATAAATAATTAAATATTGATTAGCAAGTTCAATAGTATTTGAAGTAGTTTGCATCCACTCTAATATAGTTCTAGATAATAAACAGCTAACGATAGTTAAAACAATAGATAAGATAATAACAATAACATAACTTGAACCAATTATTTTCTTACCTTGTTCTTCATCTTTTGTTCCTAATGCATTAGAAACACAAACATTTGCTCCAACAGCAAATCCAGATAACAAATTTATACATAATGAAGTAATAACTGAAGTAGAAGTAATAGCTGGATAAGAATAGACTGATCCATACATACCACATACTAATTGATCAGCCATGTTAAAAAATAATTGCAATAAGCCACTTAAAGCAACTGGAATTGCAAACATTACAATGTTTTTAGGCACTTCATTACCTAATAAATCTACTTGGCTAGTAAATAATTTCTTTGTTTTCTCTAATGCAGTCATTTTCAATTAACAAAGACGATTATATTACTATTTATTTTAATTTGAAATAAAAAAATCAAAAAACATTTTAAAAATAAGAACAAACTCAAATCTGTAAAAATTTATTTACTTTTCTTTTCCTTAATCCATTCATTGAAAGATTCAATGCATTTTTGAATTATTTCTTCAGCTTTTTGCTTAGATAAAACATTTGTACAATATGTTTGTTTACCTTCTAAAGTTTTATATGTTTCAAAGAAATATTTAATTTCTTGGAAATGATGAGGAGGTAATTCCTCAATATTATCAAATTGACCATAAATAGGATCTTCTTGGCAAACAGCGATGATTTTTTCATCTAGTTCACCTTGATCAGTCATAATAAATACACCGATTGGTTTACAATGAACTTCTGTAAGTGGAACAACAGTTTCAGACATCAAAATTAAAACATCTAAAGGATCTTTATCTTCAGATAATGTACAAGGAATAAATCCATAATTATCAGGATAATGGCTACTTGCAAATAAAATTCTATCCAACTTTAAAGCACCAGTTTCTTTATCAAGTTCGTATTTAGTTTTTGAGCCTTTAGGGATTTCAACAATAGCTACAAAGTCATCTGGCTTTATTCTTTCTTGGTTAAATTCTGTAAATAAGTTCATTTTGACTCTCCTTTTTTAGTACAATCAGATTTAATTTGAAATATTTTGTAAATATAACTAGCTATATCTGTAATTGCTCCCCCTTTGTCTATTTTATAACATTTTGAAGCTAAACAAAACGGCACTTTACTAATTGTGTGCTCATTTTTACCTATTTTGGTGTTTTTTTCAGCAATTGAATGATCAGAACAAACAATTAATATTAAATTATTTTCTAAACAATAAGAATATATCTCACCAACAATCTTATCTAAATTTTCAACTGCTTGAACAATTAATTCACCTTGATTTGAATGTCCTAATAAATCTAGACTTGAAAAACTAACCATTGAAAAATCATATTTAAATTCATTTAATTCTTCAATTAATCTATCTTTTATTTTACAGTCTGTTTTATATAAATTCTCAACTATAGTGTTATTTTTATTTTTACAAACTTCAACTTTAATTCTTTTAACATCTTGATAATCTAAATTAGTCATTCCATCAAAATAATAATTTAAATAATCATAATAAAAATCATCGCTTATTCTTAATTGAGTTAAATTATTTTGATGTAAAGTTTGAGTTAAATTAGATAAATATTCCTTTTTATCGAAGCAAAATGTTGATTTTGAATTATCTTCTAAAGTATCAAATTTAATAACTTTATACGATTTTAATTCGCTATAATCAAATTCTTCACTTTTTATAGAAGAAGGATTAGATAATAAAGTTAAAATTTGAGAAACATATTCTCCATCAAATATAGCAGATAAAACTATATCGTTATCTTTTAAATTAGAAGAACTATTATTAAAATAAGCAGGATATAAATTACTTAAAGATATCCTTTTATTCTTATCTTTTAAATAATTCATTTGCGAAAGAATATAATCATCAAAATAATCTATTTGATTGCCACTTAAATTAACTAATAAATTGTAATATCTTAAAGAATATTTCAAATTGTTATTTCTATCTAAAGCGTACTTTCTACCTATTATAGTATTTATTCTTCCAAAATTTTCACTTTTTAAAATTTCGGTAAATGAATTATAAACTGCAGTTGCACTATTTAAAGAAACATCATCATCTAATATCACATCAAATAAGAGTTGTTCTTTACTTAAAGAATAATATTTAGCCATTTTAATTAAGCTAACTAAATGGTTGAAGTTACATAAATTATTTTTACTAGTTAAAAGGCATATTACATGCATTTTAGAAAAATTATCGCTGATCTTTTTAAAACTATCAGCTAAAACTTTATTTACATAAAATGAATTGTCTTCAATTAATTTAGAAATATAACTAGATAAAATATATGGCTTTTGATTATATGAAATTGCTAAATGATTATATCTATTATTTCCCATTTGAAAAGTATTTAATCCAATTTCTTTACCATAACTAATTAAATTAGCATAAGGAAAATTAGAAAATAAATAATCTAAATTAGGCTTATACGCATAATTTATTGGATTATTTTTATTAGAATAACTGATTCCATATCCTGATAAATTTAATAAGACAACTTTATTTTCCATTTTATAAAACTGCCTTTGGTGATGTATCTTGTTTAAACATTTTCATTACCATTTTTGTAAATGGCATATTTAATAATGTATTATAAACACTAGCTTTTTTATTGTAGGTTCTATATTTCAAATCAGAATCTTTTTGATAATTTTTAAATTCTTCTGCTTCTTGTTCACTTATAAAAGAAGATAATTTCTTGTCTTCTTTATAAACTTTATAAATAAAGACTGCGCTAAAATCTACCATGTTTTTATATTTAGCACGTTCAGTGGAATCTAAATTTTCTAAATTAGATAAATCTTCTTTTATCATATTTATAGACTTTCTATCAAATCTTAATCCTTTATTAACTAAAAGATTTAATTTATCTATCAATTTATTTCCTCTATCTTTTTCATATGATATTAACTTTTCTAATTCAACATCGACTTTTGGTGATTGCTTTTTTAACATAATATAAAATATCAATCCAGAAATGAAAGATAAGACCAATAAACACGCTAATACAATAATTATAACTAACCAAGGATTCATACTAATTACTCTCCTAACATTTATTTTAAACTAAATACATATTAAACTAAAGACTATAAATGTCAAAATATTTTTATTGTTGTATAATAAAAATATGGAAAATATTGGAATTATTTTACTTGCTGGTTCATCTACTAGATTAAAAAATGATATTTCTATCAAAAAACAATTTTATAAAATTAATAATAAAGAAGTATTTTTATATTCATTAGAAACCTTTATAAAATCTAATTTATTTTCAAAAATATATTTAACTATAGATAAAAATGATGAAAAGTTAGTAAATGACATTTTAAGAAAAGAAAATTACAAGTTTCCAATTGAAATAATATATGGTGGAAATTCAAGATTAGAATCTACATATAATTCCCTTTTAAGAATCAAAAAAGACAATAAAGATTGTTTTGTCTATATTCATGATGGGGCTAGACCATTAGTATCTATTGACTTATTAAATAAATTAAATACAGCAAGTCAAACTAGCAAAGCTGTTATTCCTTATTTAGATATTTATAATTCAATATATGATATTTCAAAAAATTGTTACGCCAATAGAAAAGACTTTATTCAAATACAAACTCCCCAAGTATTTGACTTTAATTTACTTTTTAGATGCTATAACAATATAGACTTATTAAATAATTCTTTTTTAGATGAAGGAAGTGTATTAAAATATAATAATGAAGAGATTAATTTTATAAAAGGCGAAACTATTAATATAAAATTAACTGATTTATCCACTTTAAAGATTATAGAAAGATTACTAAAATGACAATTGAAAATAAAAACAATCATAATATCAACGATAAAGTTAAAGTTACAATTACTTCAATTGCTCCTTTTGGTGCTTTTGCTGATTTAGAAGATGGTGGATCAGGACTTATTCACATTTCAGAAATTGATAATAAATTTATCAAAAACATAGCTGATTATTTACCAATTGGAAGTCAACACGAAGTAATAATCACTAAAATATTAGATAAGCCAAACACTTATGCTTTATCTTTAAAGAAAGCAGTTAGTGTAATTAATAAAAGAAAAAGACAACAATTATTCACAAAAATAAAACCACTATCAAGAAAACAACAAAACAAACAAATGTTGGATTCTTATAGCTATAAACCATTACAAGATATTATTGAAAGTTCTACTCAAAATGAATATATTCGCTTATTAGGAGGTAATAAAAATGGTGAATTTAAAACAAGTAGGTAGCACAATTTCTTCATTAGATTTTACAGAAATTGACAAAAGAAATGATGAAATTTGTTCCACAATCGATTCAAGAAGTGGTCAAGGAAACGACTTTTTAGGTTGGTTAGACTACGCAAGCAAATTAGATGAAAAAGAAGTCGATAGAATTGTTAGCTGTGCAAAAAGATTAAGAGCTAATTACGACTGCTTAGTAGTAGTTGGAATTGGTGGATCTTATTTAGGTGCTAGAGCTGCTATTGAAGCCTTAAACGGTTTATATAATGAAGATCCATTCAAAATCTATTTTGCTGGAAATACATTATCAAGCAATTACACTTATCAATTATTACAAGTATTAAAAGGTAAAAGATTTGCAATCAACGTCATTTCTAAATCAGGCACAACAACTGAACCTTCTATTGCATTTAGATTATTAAAACAAATGTTAGAAGAAGAATTCGGCCATGAATATTTAAAAGACGCTATTGTTGCAACAACAGATAGAGCAAGAGGTGCTTTAAAACAAGAAGCCGACCATGAAGGATATGAACAATTTGTCATTCCTGATGATGTTGGTGGAAGATATTCAGTTATCACTCCAGTTGGATTATTACCAATTGCTTGTGCAAATATTGATATAAAAGAATTCTTAAAAGGTGTTAAAGATGGTGAAAAAGAATATTCCATCCCTTCATATAAAGATAATGTTGCATATAAATATGGCGCCACAAGATATTTAATGTACAAAGCCAAATTCCCTGTTGAAATGTTTGTTTCTTATGAACCACATTTTACAATGATTAACGAATGGTTAAAACAATTATTTGCTGAATCTGAAGGCAAATCCAAAAAAGGATTATTACCTGATTCAGTTTCATTTACTACCGATTTACATTCAGTTGGTCAATTCATTCAAGATGGTAGCCCAATCTTATTTGAAACAATCATCAAAGTAGATAATCCTAATTTCGATATTGAAATTCAATCTGATAAAGAAAACTTAGATGGTTTAAATTACTTAGCTGGCAAAAAGTTATCATTTGTAAATCAAAAAGCCTATGAAGGAACTTTAAAAGCTCATACAGAAGATGGTTCAACTTCAGCTAACATCTTATCAATTGAAAAAATGGATGCTTATAATTTAGGTAACTTATTCTATTTCTTCATGAGAGCTACAGCCTATTCAGCTTATTTATTAGATATTAACCCATTCAACCAACCTGGTGTTGAAATTTATAAAAAGAACATGTTTACTTTACTTGGTAAACCAGTAAAAAAATAAACTTGTAATTTAAAATTTAAAACACAAGTTTAAAAGATTAAACGCTTATTAAGATGACATTTTGCAAAAGAAATTAAACTCTTGATTAATTTTATCAAATGTGTTATCTTAATTAAGCGTGTTTATAGAGAGGAGTTATAAGATGTCTAGAAAATGTCCATTAAGTGGTAAACATCCTGTTTCCGGTAATAATCGTTCTCACTCTTTAAGAGCTACACGTAGAAAATGGAACGTTAATCTTCAAAAAGCAACTATTATTGTTGATGGTAAAAAAACTAAGGTTCGCATCTCTACAAGTGCTCTTCGTACTTTAAGAAAGAATCAAAAGAACGCTACTACCAACAAATCTGAAGCTGTTGCTAATGCTTAATCAAATTTAAAAACTAGGGTTGAAATTTCCCTAGTTTTTGTTTGTGTTTTTTAATTCATTGAATAAGTTAATATTGAAGAAATTAAGAATAAAACTTGAACAAATATTCCAATATATAAATTAAACCATTCTAATAAAGCTAATGGATTAGTCTTTGGTCTAACATAAATCACTTTACCATTTTCTTCTACTTTATCCATTTTCATCCATTTATCAACTTTAGAAAATAAGATAAATCCAACTTGGAATAGTCCAATTGCTCCAATTATAAAACAAATAATAGTGTTAATTTCAAAAGGAATCTTATTACATATAGCAATTATACAAGTAGCACAAGTTAATATATTTGCCCCAAATGATCCAATTAAGAATAAGCATGCGCTAATTAAATGAGATTTGTAATTTTCAAATTTAAACATGAAAACACCAATCAAACTCAAAAAGCTAATACAATACAATATTTGATTTGAAATCACATTCATGAAATTGACTTGATTAAAAACTGAAATAGCACTTATTGAACTAATTACAGCATATAGAATAACTAATACTCCTAATATGTAACGTTGATTTTCTTTTTTGTAAGATTCAAAAGGAAAGCAATTTAAAATAGAATATTCGCCTTTTTGAAAAACAAATATATTATAAATTGATAAAGCAATTCCTAAAAATATGCTAACACTAATTAAAATAATACTAATCATTGTTTGAAAGTACTTCTAGTACTCCTCCTTCAATTACTTTTAACACAGCGACTTTTTGAGATAAATCCAATAAATAAGGTTCATCTTCGCTGATATTAAGTTTAACATTTTCACATGGTTTATTTAAATGGTCTACACTAATTAAACAAGTTGGAAACCCAATTAAATTAATTGAAGAATAACCTTGTTTACCAATTACGTAGTTTCCTTTTGAAAAATAACTGATGTAATTATTCTCATCTTGAACTACTAATTTTCCATCTGATTGTTTAATAAGTTGAGCAAGTTCAATTATATCGACAAACTTTTTAGATAAATTCTCTAATAATATCAATTTTTCATAACCTTTTTTATAAATGAAATCTATAACTTTACTAAGTCCTTGATAATAAGAATCTTTTAATGAATATTTTAAAATTTTATCTTTATTTACAAAAGAAAGAGCTTGATTTAAATCGATATTTTTAAAATTAGAAATTGCAAAAACCAAAGGAATATTCTCCTCTTTAGCAATAAATATACCTTCATCTATTCCTACAATATCATAGTCTCTATATTTATTTACTAATTCAACTGATGAAAAAGGAGTAATAATTACTAAGCTTTTCATAATTAGGCGTTAAATATTGTATCAATAACTTCCTTTTTAGAAGTAGCAGAAAATAAATATGAACCAGTTACAATTACATCTGCACCTTTTTTAATTACATCTTTAACAGTGTCTTGATTTATTCCACCATCTACTTCAATTAATGTATTTAAATGATGTTCATCAATATATTTTCTAAGTCTTTCAATTTTATATAAAGAATTAGGTAAGAAAGATTGGCCTGAAAATCCAGGTTCAACTGACATTACTAAAATAACATCAAAGAAATTTACATAATCTAAAATATCTTCAACTCTTGTTCTTGGCTTAATTGATAAACCTACTTTAATATCTTTTTTACTCATTTGTCTAATTTGTTGACTTGCTAAAATAGAATCTTTAACAGTTTCATAATGGAAAGTAATTAAATCAGCACCAGCTTCAATAAATCTAGGAGCATATTTAATTGGATCAGTAACCATTAAATGAACATCGTTAAATAAATTATAATTAGCTAGGCATTTTACAATATGAGGTCCATAAGATAAGTTAGGAACAAAATGTCCATCCATAATATCATAATGTAACCACTTAGCACCTAAATCTCTTACTTCTATGATTTCTTTTGAAAAATTACTAGCATCAGCTGATAGCAATGATGGTGAAATTATTATATCCTTGGACATGATTTACCCTCCCTTATTTCCTTTAATAGTTTAACATAATTATCATATGATTCTTTTTGAATTACTAAGTTATCTACATCTTTTTTAACTTGGCATTCTTTTTCGTGGGTGTGAGAACAATCTTTAAAAAAGCACTTAGTAAAGCTAGTATTAAAGCCAGGAAAATACTTATATAAATCGTTTTCTTTTAAACCAATCATTTTTAAATCTAAGCTAGAAAAACCTGGAGTATCTCCTATATATCCACCCTCAAAAGGTAATAAAATAACTTCTTTTGTTTGGTGTTTTCCTCTTCCTAAACTAGTCGAATATTCTCCAATCGCTCTATTAAAATTAGGATCAATAGCGTTTATTAAAGTAGATTTCCCTGCGCCAGTTTGTCCCATAAAAGCCACTACTTTATTTGAAATAACTTCTTTAATTTCTTTATAAGAATCTTTATCGTTTTTACTAGTAAGATAAGTTAAATAACCTTTTGACTTATAATAATTAGCCTGAGAAACAATATATTCTTTTAAATTAGAATCTAATAAATCAACTTTAGAAAAGGCTATTAAAACTGGGATATTACAAAAATCTAGATAGGTTAAAAACTTATCTAATAAATAAGAAGAATAATCAGGTCTAATAGTTGAACAAACAACTATAGCTAAATCTAAATTAGTGACTTTTGGTCTTATTAATAAATTCTTTCTTTGTTCAAAATCAAGAATAGTTCCATCATTTCCTAGACTAACAATATCACCTATATAAATAGGACCTTTTTGAACTAATAATGTCTTTCTAGGAGAAGCAAAAAGTTCTTGCTTAGTAGATAAATCCACTAATTTATACATTCTCTTATTTCCTGAAATTACTAAATATGCCATATTATTTTTTGTGGAATAATCTGCTCCAGAATGATTGTTTTTCTTTAATTAAATCTGGATTTTGAATGATTCTTTCAATATCTTTTCTCATATCAGCAGCTGATCTATATCTATCATAAGGAGATTTAGCGCAGGCTTTATTGATGATTTTTTCAATTATTAAAGGAGTCTTAGGATTAAATTTTCTTGCAGAAGGAAATTTATCTTTAATGTGTTTTAAAGCGACTGTAACTGCTGATTCATCATCAAAAGGAACTCTACCTGTAATTAGTTCAAAAAAGGTTATACCTAGTGAATAAATATCTGATTGAGCAGAAGCTGGATTACCTTCTGAAATTTCAGGAGCTAAATAATGTACTGAACCAACAACTACATCTGAACGAGTAATATGAGCTGAATTTTGGAATGTTGCAATACCAAAATCACCAAGTTTTATAGTTCCATCAGGGGTTAAGAAAACATTTTGAGGTTTAATATCTCTATGAATTACGCCATGTTGATGAGCATAATAAACAGCTGAACATAATTGATACATAATATCGCATGCTTCAATAAAAGAAAATTTTCCTCTTAATGTCAAAGTATCTTTTAATGTTTTACCTTGGACAAGTTCAGTAACCATATATGGTCTACCTTCAAAAGTTCCTAAATTAAAAACTTGGACAATGTTTTGTTGCTTTAAAGAAGCAGCAGCTCTAGCTTCCCTTTCAAATCTTGTAAGATTCAAAGGGTTTTTCATTGTCTCTTCTTTAATTATTTTTATTGCAACTAATTTTTCAGTTATCATGTCTTTAGCTTTATAAACTTGGGCCATTCCGCCTTCTCCAAGCTCACCTAAAACTTGATAACGATCTTCAACTATATCACCAGTTTTCATATTTATTTAACCTCCAACATACATACGCTTATATTATCTATTCCGCCATTAACTAAGGCTTTATCTACTAAATCTGAACAAATTGTCGATGTGGTTAATTCTTTTCTTTCCACCCACATTTTTTCAATTACATCATCTTCTACCATATTAGTAAGACCATCAGAACACACCATCAATCCTTGGTAATCATTTTCAATAAATCTAATATCATAATCAATACTAGGACCAATTCCCATCGCGTTCATTAAAACGTGTCTTTTAGGAGATGTCTTCATTTCTTGTTTACTAATTGCCCCTATTTGATATAAATATTCAACAACAGTCTGATCTGTAGTAAGTTGTTCTAATTTATCATCTTTTAATCTATAACATCTTGAGTCTCCACAATTAATAATAGCAGTAACTTTTTTTGTAACTAGCGCCATTACTAATGTAGTTCCCATTCCATAGTAGACTTGATTTGTAGATGATAATTTATTTATAGCTTGATTTGCCTTTTTCAAAACCTTCTTAATAGTCGACTTAATTTGATGAACACTTTGGAAATCTTCGCTTAAATCTAATAACTGCAAAATCATTTCTTTTGCCATTTTCGAAGCAATTTCCCCAGAAGCATGTCCTCCCATTCCATCAGCAACAAGAATGACTTTAAAATTAGGCTTATCTAAATAGCCAACTTCATCTTCATTATTAGGTCTTTTGTTACCAACATCGCTTCTACAAGCTAAAGTAATATCACTTATGTTCATATCTTGCTCTTAATTGCCCACATGCTGCATCTATATCAGAACCAAATTCTTTTCTAATAGTAGCTTTAATGCCATTTTTCAATAAAATATCGTGGAAAGCGTGAATTCTATTATTTGAAGAACGCTTAAAATCATTTTCCATAACTTCGTTATATGGAATTAAATTTACAAACCCATGAGTTGGTCTAATTAAATCGATTAATTTATATGCACATTCAGGTGTATCATTTAAATCTTTTATCATGATATATTCAAAAGTCATTTCTCTTTTTGAATCTTTATAATATTGAATTAAAGCAGGAATCAAAACTTCTAATGGGAATGTCTTATTAATAGGCATTATTCGATTTCTAATTTCATTTGTTGGAGCATGTAAAGAAACAGCTAAATTAATTTGTAAGCCTTCTTTACCATATTTTAAAATTCCAGGAACTATACCACAAGTTGAGACAGTAATATGTCTAGCTCCAATATCTAAGCCAAATTGAGAATTAATAATTCTAATAAAATTAATTACATTATCGTAATTATCAAATGGTTCACCAGTTCCCATTACAACTAAGTGAGTTACTCTTCTAGTTGGATCAATTTCTTTTAAGAATCTATTCATAACAATAACTTGACCAACTAATTCATCAACAGTTACATTTCTAACTTTCTTTAATAAACCTGAAGCGCAAAACTTACAGCCCATGTTACAGCCTACTTCACTAGTAACACAAATTGCATCACCATAAACATATTTCATCAAGACTGTTTCAATCTTTTTACCATCTTTTAATTCTAATAATAATTTAATTGTTCCATCATTAGAAACTTGTTTTGTATAAATTGAAGGTAAATCAAGAGTGAACTTATCATTCAAAACCTGTTGAAAAGCTTTAGAAATATCAGACATCATTTCAAAAGAAGAGGCATCTTTTTTATAAAGCCATGAAAAAAGCTGTTTAGCCCTAAATGGTTTTTGTTCTAAGCCAACCATTTTAGTTGCTAATTGTTCTAATGTATATGAATATATATTATCCTTAACTTGTTCCATTTTATTCACCTTTTTCTAAAATCGCATAATAAGCTCCATCTGAATTGTTATCATATGGAAATATTTGTTTAGCTTCTATAATTCTATAATTTTCTTTTTCTTTAATAAATTTATCAATCACTTGACTAGTTTCTTCTAAATTTATTGTAAAAACTATATAAATTAACTGACCATTAACTTTTAAATATTTATCTGCTTCAATTAATTGAGCGTATTGATTATCGACAAATTCACTAATTTCGTTTTTTCTAATTGTCAATAATAAACCAGGAATTTTACTTATTCTTCCTAATAAAGAAGACTTAGGAGTTAAATAAACTTGATCGTAACTATTATATGAAAGATAAGTTCTTAACATATCTATATCAGCTAAATAAGAATTGACATTATCTAAGCCTAATCTTTGATAAGAATATCTAGCTTTTCTATACAAAATTTCATTTTCAAAATTTGTATCTATACTTCCGTTATATTCTTTTAATTTACACCCTAGATAACTAGTAAGCCCACCACTTAAAGAATGTAAATGTAAAATTCTATCCCCAAAATTAAAATTCATCTTTTCTAAGATTATTTGTTTTGATAAATCTAATGGATATACTTTACCTAATTTAAAATCATCTTGAGTATGTAATGGATTTAAATTGGTATAAATAAGACCATTATCAACTAATGAGATATCTTGATATAGATTCTCACTTAACAACTCTTCTTTTTTAGCTTTTAATGTATTTACTTGCAAATATTGAGGTCTTTTATTTCTATTTGTGTGTAATAAATTTAATAAAACATCATCACCATATTCTTTCGCCCATAATTTTACTAACCACAAAGGAGTAGAAAATGTTAAAGAATCGTATTTATAAACATCTTTTAATAAATCTACTGGCAAATTAAATTTATTCTTACTTACAAAATCTAATTTTTCTTGAATTTCTTGTTCTTTTAATCTTAATAAACACACATCATTAGCATCTTTTACATCTTCAATTACTTTAAAGCTTGAAACATCTTTTCTTAAATATCTAAGTTGATAAATTGCTAAACAAATTAAATATATTTCATCATCGTCTTCTTCAAATTCACTAAATAAATTAGTAGCTTGATATCTTAGTAAGAAAAAATGTCTTATACAACCTTGTAATGTTTTAGAAAATATAGAATAATTGTCAGCTGAAAAATTATATTGATTCTTAAAATCTAACATCACCATGTGAAATGATTTTTTATTATCGATAATTTCTTTTAATCCTTTTAATGCTAATAACAAAATATTCATAATTACTTAACCATTTTAAATTATAGCATAAAAAATCTAACTCTAAATCTAAACTCTATATATTTAATATAAATATATAACAAATAATAATTTTCACATAAAAAGTCTCCATTTAAGGAGACTATTTATTACTTATTTGACTTTAATCTTTCTAATTCAGATTGAGCTTGTTCTTTTTCTTTTTCTTCAACTCTTTTTTCGTAATCTTCAAAAGCGTTTCCCATATAAGGCTCTTCTTCATCTTCGCTAGCTTCAAAATGAGCCATATTATCATCGTTCATAAACTTAGGATAATCTTCATTAAAGAAAAGATGTTCTCTTTCTTCTTCAAAATAACTAAATAAGATTCTTACATGAATACAGATTTGATTCATGAATAATTTAGCAATATATTCTGCTGCTTTTTCTTCTAATATTTTATATTTTTCACTTGCTTCAATTTCAATATTTAATACGTAAGAAGTTTGTTCAATTCCTTTATGAATCAAATATGAATCTGGGGCATAAAACAAGATTTCTTTTTCATCTACTTCAAATATTTGAGCAAATGAAGAATGTAAGGCTCTTACATAATCTTCGGCTTGATATTGATCAATTCCTAATAACTTAACAATTATCATCTTTTTAATCTCCTTTATATATTACTTGAAGGATCTACATCTATACTTATTTTTATATCTGATGCTCCAAGTGCTAAATCTAACATTTCTTCAATGACTGGTTGAATCAATTTTCGATCTTTGTATTTTATCATAATTTTTCTATAATATCTATTATTTAACTTTTCAATATAAGGAATAGCTGGACCAAATATTGAGGCTCTTTTATTTTGATTAAAAGTCTTACTAACTAAAAAACTTTTAATTTTATAACTAGCCTGCTCAACAGTTTCCCTATTAATACTAGAAACAGTAATATCAATTAAATAAACATAAGGAGGATATTGTCTTTGTTTTCTATTTTCCATCTCATATTTATAAAAAGCTTCATAATCTTGTTTTTTAGCTAATTCAATTACAATGTTATCTTTTGAATAAGTTTGAATAATAGCTTTCCCATTCCCATCTTTTCTTCCTGCTCTTCCAACTAATTGAGTTAATAAATCAAAAGTATCTTCATTTGATTTATAACTAGGAAATTGTAGGCTTTGATCTGAAAGTAAAGAACAAGCTAAATTAACATTAGGAAAATCATGTCCTTTAGCAACCATTTGAGTCCCTATCATAATTGAATAGACTCCCTTATTAAAATCAGTTAATATTTTATGATATGCACCCTTTTTTCTAGTGGTATCTAAATCTAATCTAACTGTCTTTCCTTTTGGGAATAATCTATTTATTTCTTCTTCAATTCGCTGAGTACCAAATCCAGTATAAGTAAAATCAGTATTAGAACAATATGGACATTCTAACTTATCTTTTTCAATTTGATAATCACAATGATGACAAGAAATAACCTTTTCAAATTTATGATAGCTTAATGGAATTGAACAATTAGGACATTTAATAATGCGTTGACAATTTCTACAAATATAAACAGGAGAATATCCTCTTCTATTTAATAATAAAATCGCTTGTTTCCCATTATTTAGTGTATTTTCCAATTCTTTTCTAAGTGGAATAGAAATAATACTAGATTCATAGTCAATATTTTCATAATTAGATAAATCGACAATTTCAACTTGTGGGAGAGGATTATTATTAAATCTATTTTCTAATCTAACTAATTTATATAATCCTTTATCAGCTTTTGCTTTTGTTTCAACTAAAGGAGTAGCAGATGCGTAAACTATTTTGCAGCCTTCAATTTTACTTCTAAATAATCCGACTTTTCTAGCATCATAATAAGGTTTACTATCTTGTTTATAAGATTCAACTTGCTCTTCATCTATAACTATTAATTTAAGATTATTAACAGGAGCAAATATGCATGATCTAGTTCCAATTGCAATCTTAGCTATATTTTTAGAAAGTCTTAAATATTCATCATATTTTTCCCCATCAGATAATCCAGAATGAAATAAAGCGACTTTTTCGCCAAATATTGATTTAAATTTAGAAATTAATCTATCAGTTAAAGAAATTTCAGGCACTAAAATAATACACCCCTCATCTTTTTTAATATATTCTTCTACTAATTTTAAATATACTTCAGTTTTACCTGAACCAGTCACACCAAGTAATAAAAAAGCATTATCATTTGAATTTTTTATTTCTAAATACGCTTTTTCTTGTTCTTGGTTTAATTTAATATTTCTTACTTCTTCTTTTTCAACTTCAATCTTTCTAAATTCTTGTCTAGACTTTAATTCAACATAGCCTTTTTCAATTAAATAATCTAAGGCTTTAGATTTAGAAATATCTCCTTTTAAGATTTCTTTATTTTCTTTTATTTTATTGTAGATTCTATCTTGATTAGAATTTAATTTTTCTTCAATTTGCTTACTAGTAATTACATAATAATAAGAAAAATTAGATTTTGGCTTATTTGTAGAACTAGTATTAGGTCTTAAAGAGGGTGGAAGCATGACCTTTAAAACTTCTATTTTTGGAGCAAAATAATATTGACTAACTTGCTCAGCTAATTGAAGTAAATTTTCATTAATTATTGGTAAATCATCGATAATTTCTTCAATTAAATTGATTTTATATGGTAAAGTTTTTTGATATTGTTCAAAATCTTGATCAACTTTTGTAGCGTTATTAACAACAAATCCAATAACAAAAGAAGAGTTAAATTTCACTTTAACTCTACATCCTTTTAGTATTTGCTTATCTTGTAAATAAGCATATGTAAAAGGCTTATTTAGACTATATACTCCTCTTTCTACAATTACATCTACAAGATAAAACATATCAATTCCTAGTTATTTTTTAATTCTTGTTTTTTAATTTCACTTGAAATTATTTCTTCAATTTCTTCAGCTGCGCGAGTGACAATATCGTTTAATACTGTATATTTATAATTCTTTCTTTCACCTAATTCGCTTTTAGCTTTCTTAAGTCTTTCTTTAATTACATCTTCTGCTTCAGATTTTCTTTTTCTAATTCTTTTTTCTAATGCGCCAAAAGAAGGTGGAATTAAGAAAATTGAAACAATATCATCGCCTTGCATATTAGCTAAAACTTGTTTTGCACCTTGGACTTCAATTTCAAGTAAAACATTCTTTCCTTGATTTCTTAATTCTTCTACTTTATCTTTTGGAGTACCATATTGATTACCAACAAAAGAAGCGTGTTCTAAAAAATTTCCTTTTTCAATATTTTCATTAAATGTTTGTTCATCAACAAAGAAATAATCTTTACCATCTTCTTCTAATTTTCTAGGTGCTCTAGTTGTCATAGAAATAGAATATGCTAAGTTTAATTTGTTGTTTTCCATTAAAATTCTTCTAACAGCACCCTTTCCGACTCCAGAAGGTCCTGATAGAATAATCAAAAGTCCTTTATTCATCTTTATATTATTTTTCCTTTATCTAGGTTATTTTAACACATTTAGTAAATATTTACATCAAAAAACAAAATATAATTACAACGCCAACATGCTATAATTAACTAGTATGGCAATAGATAATTTAGGATTAAAAATAATCGCAAACAATTTAAATCAAAATTTAGAAGGTGCATTTTTAGATAAGCCTTTTGCTTTATCAAATAAGCATTTTGCATTTTCTTATCATGGTGCAACTAATAAAGATAATTCAAGAGGAAGTTTAATTATATGTTTAGAACCAAATAATCCTTTTGTGTCATATTCATATAATAAATATACAAAAATTCAGTTAAATACCCCATTTTTTAACGCATTAAAGAAATTGACAGTCACTCAAATTGAATCAATTAGAAAATTAGATGGAGATAGAATAATTGTTATTACAACTAAAGTGATAAATAGCACTTTTGATAATGTAAATACTGGATATAATTTAGTAATTGAATTATTTCCTCAACAACCAAACGCTTATATTATCCCTTTACCATATAATAAAATTGTAAGTATATATAAACAACATGAAGATATCACTGCTAAACGTTATATCACTAGAGGAAGCAGCTATATCTTACCTGAGAAAATAAAAGGAATATCTTTAGAAGATAACTCTTTAGAATTAGCATCTAAAAAGCTTTCTTTTTCAACTAGAAAATTATTTGAAAAATACGTGGAAAATAAAGATTTTAATACTTGTTTATCATCTTTATTAAATTCAAACAATTTGTATTTAATAAATAAAAATGTCGAACCATTTCACTTTGACTTAGAAAACGCTACAAAAATTGAAGTTAGTCAAATATATGATATTTACATTCAAAATCAAGCTCAAGAAGCAAAAAAATTAAACAATTTAGAATTAATAAATACAGTTAAACATTATCTAGATTTAGCAAAAAAGAAATTAAATCACATCCAAAAAGATCTTTCAAACGCTAATAATAAATTAATTTATAAAGATTATGGTCAAATAATTTTATTACACCAATTAGAAATCGAACAAAATTCTTCTTTTTGCGATTTTGATTCATATCACATTAATTTAGATTCTAAATTAAATCCAATTGAAAATGCCAATAGATATTTTAAACTCTATCATAAAGCTAAATCTGCTATTTCCATTTTAATCCCTTTAATAGATAAATCTAAAGATGAAATTGAATATCTTCAAAATATTTTACTTCAAATTGATAAAGGCACTAACCAAGACATTTTAGAATTAAAACACGAACTTGCTTTAGCTGGTTATTTAAAAGATAAAACTATTAACCCAAAGAAATTATCTGCAAAAAAAACAGCAAATCCTCATTATTTAATTACTGATTACTGCAAGATTGGTTTTGGAAATAATTCATTGCAAAATGAAGAATTAACATTTAATATAGCTAGAAAAGACAATACTTTTTTACATGTTGCAAATTATCCAGGTTCTCATGTTGTCATTTTAGAAGGCGATTCAGATAAAGCCAAATTATTAGCAAGTGAGCTGTGTTTATATCTTTCTAATTTAGATAGTGGAGATGTAATGTACACTAAAAAATCTAATGTTAAAAAGAACAAAGAAAAAAGAGGATTAGTCAATCTTTTAGAATATAAACTAATCACTCTTAAATCAATTAGATCTGAATCAATAGAACTATTTAACAAGCTTTTAAATAAGCACTAATTATTTATTTTCTTCAAATAAGAAATTCTCACCTTTAATAACTTCGCATTTTGATAAATCAGCAAAATCTTGCTGTCTTTTTACTTCGGATAATACAATAGCAACTGAATTAGATAAGTTCAAACTTCTTGAATCACTTACCATTGGAATCCTAATAGTTTTAGAATAATATTTTCTTAAAATATCGTGTGGAATCCCACTAGATTCTCTTCCAAACATCAAGAATAAATCTTCATCTTTATTTGAATAATCAGCTTCAGAATAAACTAAATTTGAATATCTAGTTACATAATAGATATTTTTATCTTGATACAATTTATAAAATTCATCTAAAGAAGAAAGACGTATTATATCTAATCCAATTAGATAATCCATTCCTGCTCTTTTTAATGATTTATCAGATAAATCAAAAGTCAAATACCCTACAATTATTAACTTAGCATTTAAGGCTTTGCAAGTCCTCATTATATTTCCTACATTAGCAGGTTTTTCAGGTTCAAATAATACTATATATGTCATTATCTAGAAATTTTCTTTGTCTTTAATTTTAAATATTCTAATAATTCTTTATCATCTTTAATTAAGCAAGATAACTTATCATAAACTAATTGATGGTAATTATTTAACCATTCAATTTCAGAATCATCCATCATATTTAAATCTAAAGATTCAATAGTAATAGGGACATAAGTAATTGTTTCAAATTTATAAAATACGCCCATATCTGTTTCAAATGCATTGACGCATAATAAATTGTTTTCAATTCTAATTCCGTATTTATTTTCTTTATAAACACCAGGTTCAATTGTAGTAACCATACCTGGAACTATCATATCTTGATCATCTCTTTCAGGAACCTTTTTGTATCTAAAACCATTAGGGCCTTCATGGACATTAAGCATATATGAAACACCATGACCAGTACCACATTTATAATCCATTCCTCTTTCCCACATGAATTCTCTTGCTCTAATATCGATAGTTTGACCAGATGATCCATGTAAGAAAATAGTCTTAGATAAATTGATAACGGCTTTTAAAGTTAATGTGTAATCAGTGATATATTCTTTAGTTGGAGTTCCAATTAAGAAAGTTCTTGTAGTATCAGTAGTTCCACCATAATATTGTCCACCACTATCTACTAATAATTCAATTTCATTTTTAGAAACTGTTGAGTGAATTTCTTTAGTTGGTTCATAATGCATTTGAGCAGCATTAGCACCTACTGCAGCAATTGTATCAAATGATAATTCAAACAATTGATCAGATTCTTCTCTAAATTCTCTTAATTTCTCAGAATAATCGTATTCAGATAAATTCTTATCAATATTTTCTTCTAAGTATTTACCAAATTTTAATAAAGCGACACCATCAATAGCTTGAACTCTTTTAATGTTATTTGCTTCTACTTCGCCTTTAATAGCTTTAGCTAAATATGAAGGATTTCTACCATCTACTGGCTTAGCTAATAAAGAATATAAAAGTGCATTAACTCTTAAAGGATCAACTAAAGTTTTAACATCCTTATGTTCTTCTAAAAATGGAACAATGTCGTTGTATTCATGAATATTTAAACCATCAATTTTAAAATCCAATTTAGATTTATCAATAAATAAATGATTTCCTTCTTTTTTAGAAAGATATAAATATGAATAGAAAACAGGATTACAAGGAACATCATTTCCTCTTATATTTAATATCCAAGCAATATCATCTAAAGTAGTAACTAAATTAGCATCTGCACCTTTAGCTTCAGTTTTCTTAATTACATTTTCAATCTTTTGTTTGTAATTTAAAGAAAATAATTTTTCATCAATTTTAAATAATTTTTCTTTACTTAAGCTAGGAATTTGATCATTTAAGAAAGAATAATCGACGTTTTTAATAATGATTTCGTCTTTAACAAATTTTCTATATGCATATTCAGAAATCATTAACAAATTTATTCCTAAAGGATAAATCTTGTTCTTTTTAATAAATTCGTCGTAATTTAAGGCGTTTTTATCACCAACTCTAATAGTAGTAATAGTTGAGCCTTTTAATTCTCTTTCAGCTTGTATCCAATATCTTCCATCAGCAAATAAATAAGCGTTATCTAATGTAACTAAGACTTGACCAGCTGAACCAGTAAATGGACAAGCAAACATTCTTTCTGCTAAAAAATGAGTTGCAGCATATTCAGAAGCATGTGGGTCACCTGTAAAAATCAAGTAACCCTTAATGCCATCTTTTTTCATTTGTTCACGAATCTTTTTTAAATTATCTAGGCAAAACATAAATTTCTTCTTTCTTTATTAAATTAATATGCTCTTGCAAATAAAACAACCTTTGTAGCCTTTTTACCACAGATAGGGCAAGTGTCACTAAAGGCAGTTTGATCAAATGGCATACATCTACTTGAAGCACCAAAATCATCTTTAATTTTATCTTCACATTCTCTACATCCACACCACATCATCTTTGCATAGCCTTTATTATTTGTTAAAACTTTTTTTAATTCATCATATGTCTTAACAGTAATTGTGTGTTCATTTAAATAATTCAATGCTTTTTGATACATACCATCATTAATCAAATCAAATTGGGCAATAATATTATCTACTAAGCTATCATCAATCTTGAAGAATCCTTTAAATTCATCAAAACGTCTAACATACATAACTTGTTCATTTTGAATATCTTTAGGACCAATGTCAATTCTTAAAGGAACACCTTTCATTTCATATTGAGCATATTTCCAACCAGGTGAATTATCTGAATTATCAATTATAGCTCTTACTCCCTTAGCTTTTAATTGAGCTAATAATTTATTAGCTAATTCATTAACTTTAGGTTCTTGGTTAGCTCTAATAGGAATAATTACTACTTGAATAGGAGCAACAAAAGGAGGTAAGACTAATCCATTATCATCACCATGTTCCATAATGATTGAACCAATTAATCTAGTTGAAGCACCCCATGAAGTTTGATAAGGAACTTTTAATGTGTTATCTGAATCTAAGAAATGAATATCATAACTTGCAGCAAATCCATTGCCAAAATAATGAGAAGTACCTGATTGTAAAGCTTGACCATCTGGCATTAAGGCTTCAATTGTATAAGTTTCTTCAGCTCCTGCAAACTTTTCTTTATCAGTTTTTCTTCCTGTTGTAAATGGAATAGCTAAAATATCTTTACCCATTTGATTATAGATATTTAACATTTGTAATGTTTCTTCTTTAGCTTCTTGACTTGTTCTATGCAAAGTGTGACCTTCTTGCCATAAAAATTCAGAGCCTCTTAAAAATGGTCTAGTGGTTTTTTCCCATCTTACAACTGAACACCATTGATTGTATTTTAATGGTAAATCTCTATAAGAATTTAAGATATCTTTAAAATGATCACAAAATAACGTTTCAGATGTAGGTCTTACATATAAATGTTCAGTTAATTCTTTTCCCCCACCTTGAGTGACAACTGCACATTCAGGTGCGAATCCTTCTACATGGTCTTTTTCTTTTTGTAAAAGTGATTCAGGAATCAACATAGGCATATAGACATTGCTATGACCAGTTTCTTTAAACTTTTGATCTAAATATTTTTGAATATTTTCCCAAATAGCATACCCATATGGTCTATAAATAATAAATCCTTTAACTCGAGAATAGTCCATTAATTCAGCTTTGATACAAATTTCAGAGTACCATTTAGCCATATCGACTTCTCTAGGTGTAATTTCATTGTTCTTTTTCATATATATTCCTCCCAATTTAATTAATCTATTTTTTCATCATCTTCAAGTTTATTCTTCCAGAATCCATCTGGTTGGTAACATGTGGAATTTTTAGGTCCAACATTTAAGCAAATATAAGATCTATATCCAATATTATCAGCGAGTTCAATATCAGCAATTGAATTTAAATTATCGATAATAATCGGCTTAGAATAAACCTTTAAAGAGTTATAAGCAAATACCAATTGATCTTTTGCTCTACTTGATAAATGGATGTTGCTAGAAGAATTTACTTCTAAATTAGAAACAATAAACATATCAAATTCTTCTAAGATATCTTTAAACCAAGTAGATGTATCTAAGTCTAATTGAATTATTGTTTTTATTCCTACTTTTTTCAAAGATTCAATTTTCTTTTCAATTTCTATATCAGCTTGATAAAAATCATACAATTCATCAAATGAGAAACCAATAACTAAATGAGTGGCAATATCTGGACATTTCTTAATAGCTTTTAAAACATCATCAATATAATTAAATGATAAGAAAATAATTGCATCTCTATTAATTGTTTCATTTTGTAAATCAATATTAATCTTATTAAAAGCAGTAGTAAATAAATTAGGTAACATATTTAATTTCTTTGATAAAGATAATAATTCAGAAATACTATTAAATCCTGTGCCATATGGTTCAATAGATACTACATAATATTCATCTTTTAATTCAGTAGAAAGAATAGGAGTATATAAGACTTTAAATGTCTTATTTAAAATAGTTTTTCTAATATCTGCTTTATAAATAGCAAACTTATTTTCACTTACTGCTTCTTCATCATTTTCATAAATGATTTTATTTAAAGAAGAAGTATCGCTAGCTTGTTTAGCTAAATCTCTAGCTTTTGCTAATGCATCATCTAAGCTTTTATCTCCATTAGGATAATAATAGCTAACACCAATGGTAATATCGTAAATATTATTTAATGATCTAATTGAAAAATACTTTTGAATTTCTGAAATAATCAATTGACATAAGCTATTTAAATCATAATGAAGAATCAATCTTGTATCAAATATTACTGCTTCTTCATCATTGATAAAGGCTAATTGTCTATCTTTATTTAAAAACTTATAAATAGTATTTAAAGGCTGATAAATAGAAGTAATTGAATTTCCTAAAGAGGAAGTAGATTCTTCACTGTTAAATGGAACAATTTTAATTACAATACAACTGATATTTTTCTTTTTATACTTTTTATTTTCAAACAATTTATTTGCTTCATCTAATTTAATGATATATGAATAACCTTTATCACTTCTTCTAGAAAAGAATCCACCTTCATTA
This sequence comes from uncultured Prevotella sp., assembly GCA_963639175.1. Classification (GTDB taxonomy): domain Bacteria; phylum Bacillota_I; class Bacilli_A; order RFN20; family CAG-288; genus Scatoplasma. The sequence goes on along the minus strand of CAVHUN010000007.1, from coordinate 982 downwards.
GTCTTAACTTTAGGTAAGACAATATTTTCAAAATGAAGAATCTTAGTCTTTGGATTATAGCCTGTGAATTTTAAAATTGACATGCTATTTTTATTATCAACAGTTGATTTAGTAGTAACAGTAATAGTATTAGAAGAAACTTTTTTAGTAGTTACATAATCATCAATCCAATTTTTAACTCTTGTAGCATCATCGTTATTTTTAAAATAATGATAAAAAGCATCAACTGTAATAGTAAATGTCTTTCCCATATTTTTCTTATCAAAGAAAGTCACTGTATTAGTTTTTAAATTCATTGAATAAACCCTAACATTAGCAGTGTTATAATCAATCATCATTTTTCTTTTCTTTTCAATTTTGTGATTAATTAATGCGTATATTGTACTAGCCAAAATTACTGTGACAAAAATATAGATAAAAATAGTAGTCACATAAAACAAAGTTTTCTTTTCTTGAGGGACCATTGATAATATATAGTTAGCATAAGCGAAATAAGTAAAATTCATAATTTAATTTCCTATTTATAACTTATATATTATAGTCTAATAGGTATAATAATTCAAAAATTATGATTACATATGTTATAATTTTTTTGGCTTTGGAGCATTACCCAAGTGGCTGAAGGGACTAGTCTCGAAAACTGGCAGAGGGTTTTTATACCCTGCGAGAGTTCAAATCTCTCATGCTCCGCCATCTTTAAAATAAATATAAGAAGCACAAGATTTTTATGTCTTATGCTTTTTTTATGTATGCCCTAAAAATTAACACTAATTTTTAAAAAATGGATAATCCACCTGATAGATTACCAACTTTTTAACTTATAAAACATAAAATTCCGCCATGTTGAATTTCAACCATCACTTAATTTTATCTTTTATATTATTTGAATATGATAATAGATTTTCTATGGGTTCTTTATTGATATTCTCAAATACATAATTTAAATATTTCTCAACATTAATACCATTAATTAATGTGGTTT
>CAVHUN010000006.1:0-24911 GCA_963639175.1 uncultured Prevotella sp. | reverse complement strand
TACTGAAAGGTTTTTGTAATAGTTAAGAAAGTGCACTTTCTTAACTATTACAATACCCATACAAACTATCTAAACACATACTTATTGTAACTCTCGTTTTCAAACACCTATAATATTATCTAAAACTCTTTTTGCATAAAATCGGCATCTTGTTTTCTTGAATTTTGCATAAAATTGGCATGTCTGTGAAGTGGTAACCTAAAAGTAGAAAGCAAATTATTAAAAATATATTTATCAAAATTCACTACCTTTTAAGTGGTTTAAATCATGCTTTAATAAAATGTGTAATTTTTAGTACATCCCCTTTTTAAACAAATGTGTAATTTAAAATACACTTGTATTTTAATAAAATAATAATTTTGAAAAACGATAATTTTTTAGTCATTTATAGTCAAAAAGTGGCTATTTTTTAATAAAATTAACAAAATGCATTACTAAACATTGACATTCAATGATATATATATATATATATATACTTACACTATACTTAATAGAAATTTTTGACTAGTGATTAAAGGAGGATATAGTTATATATGAGAAAAGAAATTAATTCGAAATCAAAAAGAAAATGGATAATGGGTGGATTAGCTGCCTTTACATCAATTTCATTGCTTACAACTGGCTTTGCTGTTTGGTATGTTGGCGCAAATAATACAATAGTAGAACAAAACGTTAATGTTGTAGTTGACACTGCTAATAACAATAGTATTATTTTTACACTCACTTTAAGTTCTAATAATATTTACTTAGAAGAATCATCTGCTGTTACAAGCGGAAGTATTATAACTGTAAATAGTGTTACTAGTAAGACTAGTGGTGAATCTGGTGGTTTTTTAACAAATCCATTACGAATTTCATATACAGATTTAAAAATCACATATGGTAATACATCCGGCTTCAATTATGATACCATCGAATTTAGCATAGAGGAGCCTGCAGCTAATGATAATACTTGCGCCTCAGTTAAAGTAAAAGATGATAATAATAAATTAGGCACAAGCACAAGTCCATCAACTAGCAGCTACAAACGTAAAGATTTAACAACTTACACTTATTTAGAAGCTCCTGCTTCAATTGCAACTAGCTCATTAAGTAGTACCTCAAATAACAACTCCACTACCCTTAGTAGTCAATCTGGTTTTTTAGATTTTACATGGGGTTCTTTCTTTGAAAATAAATCTCCTGCAACTTATTACAATACAAAATTTGAAAAAGAATCTGATTTAAATGTAAAAGCAGCTGCAGCTGATGAAATTACTGCTGAATTAAATGAAATGTATAATCAATTAAATGGTAAAACTATAAAATTAGTTGCTACTTTAGTAAAGACAGCTAATTAATTAGATAAGAGGTCAATAATTATGAATAAATTAAATAAAGGTAAAAAATTTGGAATATTTGCTATTTCTTTAGCTTCTATTTCTTTAATTGGTATTGGTTTTTCTTCTTGGATTATTAATACAACTAATACTGCTACTGCAGCTAGTATTAGTGTAACTGTTGCTGATACTAAAGATGTTTCCATTACTATTAGTAACGCCGCTGTTGATTCAAGTAACAATTCAGTTAATTTTGATGCTAATTATAGTAACCATACTAGTGCTAGTTTATTAACTTGTAATAACAGTGATACTGAAGATCTTTCTTTTGCTATTACATATAAAGTAAAGGTTGGCTATAGCGCTTCAACTTGGGAAATTAAAGCAGCTATTGATGATACAAGTAGTGGTACAAATGGAAATTTCACTACTGCTGTTACTACTAATAAATATATCGTTCTTCCTGACACATTGGGGTTAAAGACTAGTAATACAGATGGTTCAAAGACTTGCTTTAGTAGTTCTAACACTAGTAGTACTACTGCACCACTTATAGTCACTACAGAAAGTACAGGTGATGAAGGCACTAAAACTTACTCTGTAACTCAAACGTTCACTTTCTCATGGGGAGAAGCTTTTGCTAGTAAGAATCCAGTTGAAGTAACTAATAGTGATTCAATTTATTATTCTGAAAGTACTTCTGCAGCTACTTTAGATACATTAACTGCTAATACAAAAGGATTAAAAGCTTTAAGCCTTAGTAGTAGTTTTAATGTAATTTTATCAGTTGGTAATGTTACTATTGCACAATAATACAATTAGAAAATAAGAATTAATGACATCTGTTGAGATTATTGTTTTATTTATCACTATAATTTGTCTAATTAGTTTTTGTGGAGCATTTACAATCTTATTTAATCATTATTATAAATCTAATATTGAGGCTATTAATTCAGGTAAAGAAGATATAGCCTTAATTGATAATGCAATATATGAAGAAAATGAAAGTAAAAAGAAATCTAAGAAAGTCTTAAAATTAATAGGCAAGATTTTTTCATACATTGTTTTAGGAATTGTCTTTATTATCTTTATTATTTCATTAATTGGAAAGTTTCAAAACGATACAATTCCATTTGGAAATTCTACTATGATGGTAATTGCTTCTGGGTCAATGTCACAAAAAAATAACGATATAATAAAGGCTCATCCTGAATTAAGTGATCAATTTGATACATACGATATAATAGGAATAAGTAAATATACTAATCAAGATGAAGTTCAACTATATGATGTAATTGCTTTTAAAAATAAAGAAAATGTCACTATAGTACATAGAATTGTCAAAGTAAATACAGATGAAAAAACTGGTCAAGTAACTTATCTTACTCAAGGTGATTCAAATTTATATGCAGATAATACTAATGGTTCTCAATATATTGGATATCTAACTTACGATAAAATAATTGGAAAGTACAATCATAAAAGGATTAAAGGTTTAGGAATATTTGTAATATTCTTACAATCACCAGCTGGAATTGTCACTATTGTATCTGTTGTCTATTGTTTAATTATGTATGACTATCTATCTAATAAATATAAAAAGTCTATTGTAGATAGAACAAATATGTTAGTTGAATTAATAGATTATGACCTTAGTAAAGCCAAAGTAGATGATATAGTTTGTAATTATAAAGAAACCCTTCTTTATAAAGATCAACTATACACATTCCAAGATGGTAAATTCTTAGGAAAACAAAAAGCTAACTTAGAATATAAAAAGTTAAATGACCATATGGTCTTTATTAAAAACGAAAAAGATGTAATTACCCTTACTATATTAAATACAACTACTAATATTTCTAAAACATATGAAAATGTATCTATAAAAGATATAGATAATTTAGAAAAATTTATTGAAGATAGTAAAATAGAAATAGAGAATTAGGAGGAAAGAAAATGGCTAAAACTCATTTCACAAGAAAGAATCTAATTAGTATTGCATTAGTGTTCTTTTATGGTCTAGCAGTAATATTAGCTGGACTAGCAATTGATGGAAATAATCCCGTCTTTGCAAAAAATAATCCCATTCAAAATATGGCTGCTACATTATTTAAAGTAACTGATGTAAATGGGGTGACTGCTAAAGGTGTTCCAACTGGTTCTATGCAAGCTTACATCCTTTTAGTCTTATTTGTAATATATATTGTTTTATGTACTGCAAGTATCATTTTTGAAGTAAGATTAGCAAAATATTACGATGAAAACCCCACTAATTTTAAATGGTGGTCAATTTATATTGCTACTTTCATATTATGTGGTGGTCTTTGGATTGGTATATCTTTAGTTTCTCAACTCACTAATAAACCATTTGGATATTACTTATCTAATTGTTTCTTATTCTTATTAGAGTCTATAGTCTTTGGTTTTATTGTCTTTATTATCTTAGGTTCAATTATTTTCAATATTTGTTTACTTGTTATTAATTTTAAAAATATCAATAAGCCATTTCGTTTCTTTGATGATACAACAAGTGCAAAAGAAGAATTAGAAAAACAAAAAGAAGAACAAGATAGTATTCAACAAGGAAAACTTGCAGAAGCTTTTGGTGAAGTTAGCCCAAGTTCAGCTAATAGCAATGGTGCTTTAGTAAGTGGTAATGCTAGTGTGGGATTAGATGATTCTTCTCCTTTAAAAGAAAAAGAAAGAGTCTTCCCAGGTTTATGTACTATTGATTATACAAATAGCAATTTAGATAGCCCTAATTTTGATGATAATTTATCACTAAATGAAATTTGTGTTAAATTTAGAAATTATTTAGCAAAACAAGAAGGATTATATTTTCCTTTACTTTATATTCAAGAATTTATTTCTGGTTTAGCAAGTAGCCGTTTTATCATTTTAGAAGGTCTTTCTGGTACTGGTAAATCTTCTTTAGCTCGTTATTTTTCAGAATTTATAAATGAAAAATCATATTTTGAAGCTGTTCAAGCTACTTGGAGAGATAGATCTTCTTTATTAGGTTTTTACAATGATTTTTCTAAATCTTATAACGAAACAGAATTCTTAAAAAGACTATATGATGCTTCATATAAGAAAAATCACATTAATGTCATGGTCTTAGATGAATTAAATATTTCTAGAGTTGAATATTATTTTGCAGATTTCCTTTCTGTATTAGAATATCCTCAATCTGAATGGAAAATAAAAATCATGCAATTCCCTTATGATTTTGATCCTCCTAGTCATTTAGAAGATGGTATATTACAAATTCCTGAAAACACATACTTTATTGGTACAGCTAATAAAGATGAATCAACTTATACAATTACTGATAAGGTCTATGACCGTGCAATAAGTATTGATTTTGATGATAAAAATGAACCATTTATTGTTAATGAAGAGGTCTCTTCTATCAATATTTCTTATTCATATTTACAAGAATTATTTAATAACGCCATTTCAAATGAATCCAATCAATTATCTGAAAGCGAATATGAGAAATTTAAAGTCTTGACTGACTACACATACAAGATGTTTGATTTAACATTTGGTAACCGTATTTTAAGACAAATTCAATTATTTGTTCCTGTATTTGTAGCATGTGGTGGTACAAAACAAGATGCTCTTGATTTCATGTTTTCTAGAAAAGTCATTTCAAAATTAGAAGGTAGATTTGAAGATTATATTAAGCAAGGCTTATTAGGCTTAAAAGAATTAATCAATAAGACTTATGGTCAAAATAGCTTTGCTCAAACTAATAAAACAATCGATAAATTATTGCGTAAATTATAAACATTATGAATACTAGTACAGATTTCCTTATTGAATTTTCATCATCTATTAAAAAGGTAATAGGAAATAAACCTACTAGTTTTTATCGTGGATTAAATAAGTTAAATTATTCAACCAATTATAATTTTGATCAAGAAAAGAATAAGATTGAAACAATAAACGATATTTTAAATAAAATCATTTCTATCATTTATCATCCTTATTTTCACACTCAGACTAATCAAATTATTAAAAGAAGTGAACTAAGTGGAAAATTAGATCACCTTTCATTTCAAGACACTTTACAAGATCCAAGTTTATGGAAACAAAAAAACAATAAAATGATGCCTGAATATGTTCATACAAATGAAACAATAGATAATATAGACATTTATGAAAATAGATTCATCTGTTTATTAATTAATAAGCTTGAAGAACAAATTGATACATTTGAAGATGATGTTTCCCCTTTAGTTGAATCTTTTAATGATCATTATCAATCTAATCAATTGACTTTTGGGTCTTATTCAATAATTAGAAATATCCAAAAGAAGAAATATCCTTATAATCCTTTTATATTAAAAAATGATGACTCAAATAAAGAATTGTATTTATCAATCAAAAAATTAAAGTCTAAGATTAAAAATATCAAACAGACTAAATTTTATAAAACATGTTGTAACTCCCCTATTTCAAGAAATGTTACGCCTACTAATATCTTAATTCATGATAGTTTATATTCTTATTGTTATAAATATTACATTTCAAATTATAAAAATGAGAATAAAGATGAAAAGAATAGACAAGTTCTTTATTTCAATTACTTTTTCACTTTCTTACTTCACTTTTTAAAAGAAAAGAAGTTATTAAAAACAAAGAATATGCCTAGTGTTAAATTTGATGAAAATGGCATATTAACATTTAATGAATTTTCTATTGAATATTATTATTTTAGATTGATATTTACTCAAGATATTAATAATTATGGAATTAATATTAAAGTAATTCTTTCTTCAAATAATAAAGAATATGAAAGTAATTATTATTTGATGTGTTTAGAAAAATACACATCTAGACATGTCGATATTATTAAAGATATTAAGAATAAATTAGATGTGGATAATTTCTTCTTAGTTACTTCTAATAACCTTATTAAAGACTACAATTTTGTAATTACTTTCTCTTATAAAAATAATAAAAGAAGTAAGAATGAAAAGTTATTAGAAGATTTATTATCTTATTTAACTATATTAATTAAGTCTAATAAAGATTTCTATTCAAAATTCTGCCCTGTATGTGGGAAAAATCAAATACAATTTATCAACAATAAATACACCTGCTTAAATTGTAAAAGTGAATATGTTGTTGATGAAATAGATTCTATAAATATGTTGTGGATTATTTCATATAGAAAGGAGCTGCTAAATGGAAAATAACATTAATAAATTCTCTCCTTTTATAAAAAATAATTCTAAAAAGGAAGACCAAATCAAAAAAGAAGAAATCCTTATAGTAGATAACCTTTATAAATCATATGGTAAAAAAGAAGTCTTAAAAGGACTAAATTTAGAAGTCTATAAAGGTGAAGTCTTTGGCTTTATTGGTAAAAACGGAGCTGGTAAGTCTACTACTATTGATTGTATTGTCGGCTTAAAAGATTTTAATAAAGGAAAGATCATCTTAGATGGTCATAATATAAAAGAAAATCCATTAGACGCTAAGATGTCACTTGGATATGTCTCAAGTGAACCAATCACATATGAAGTAATGACTGGTTATGAATATTTACAATTTGTAGCCTCTAGTTATTCTATGTACCAAGAAGCATTTGATAACAATTATGAATTCTTAAAAAAGAAATTCATGATTGAAGATGTCGATTTAAATAGAAAAATAAGAGAATATTCTCATGGTATGAAACAAAAAGTCTGCTTAATGGCATCTTTAATTCATAATCCAAACATATGGATACTAGATGAACCAACTGTTGGTCTAGATATCATGGTCTATCAAACTTTAATGGACATGTTAAAAGAATTCGCTAAAAATGGAAAGACTGTTTTTATCACTTCTCATAATATCGACTTAGTATCTAGAGTTTGTAATAGAGTCGCCATTATTAATAATGGAATAGTCGATCAATTGATTGACTTTAATAAAGAACCATTAAAAAGAAAAAATTTATCTTCTATCTTCTTTAATACTTATTCAACTAAATAGAAAGGACAGCAATGTTTTTAGAACTTGTAAGAAAAGAATTCATCCAAAGACAAACTGATAATAAGCAATCAATAGTTGCAAATATTATCTCTATTCTTTTACGTGTGATTTTAATTGCAGGTTTTATATGTTTAGAAAGTTATATTGGAATTAGCTTAGATAAGAAAATAAGCCAGTATTCAACTTATGGTTATTTTGATTTTTTAGTCTTGTTCTTATTTGTACTTATGGGATTAAATATTATCTTTACTTTAATAAAAGCTAGAAAGTCTATATTTGATTATAAAGACAATATAATAATCTTACCTTTACCAATTGAGCCATCAACAAAAGTCTTTTCTAAAGTTACTTATTTATATATTGAAGCAATTATATTTTGTTTAATTACAAGTTCACCTTTATTAATTTGTTATGGAATTAGCCGTAATTTTGTTCCTTATTATTATATTTTCTCTATCTTGTATCCTTTATTTGTTTCTATATTTTCTTGTGGTGTTTCTCTTTTATTATCTATTGTCTATCAACAACTTTATAAACTAGTTAAACAAAATGATATCATTCAATTTGTTTTAGCTTGTTTAGTAGTTATCTTAGCGTGTTATTTATATCAATTTATCTTAAATCTTTTCTTAACTGTCTTAAACGATTCTTCTATTGGTGGAATGTTTTCATTAGATTTTATAAATGGTTTACATAATGCTAGATATTATTTCTTACCTATTTATCATTTGTTAGATTTAGTGATTCAACAACAACAAGTTCCTAGTGATATCTTAATCTTTTTAGGCGCTTCAATGTTGTCTTTATTAGTGGGAGTAAGTGTAGTTAGCTTATGTTATCTTCACGAGATGAAATTAGGTGAACACACTAATTCAACTAACAAAAAAGAACTTAAGCATAAAAAGTTAGTTTCTCCTTTTAAAGGATTAATTAAGAAAGAATTTTATTTGTTATTTAAAGATGAGACTAATTTATTTTCTTATACTTCTTTATTAATATTATGCCCATTTTTAACTTTCTGTGTTATTTCTTCTTTAAATTCAATTATTTATGATAATTTGAGATTTTATGCTAGTTATTTCCCTGAATTAATTTCTGGTATTAATTTGTGTTTAATTCTTTTATTTGTCGGGGTTATTAATACTTCTGCTTCTTATTCAATTTCTAGAGAAGGAAAATCTGCTATTATTGTTAAATATCTTCCTATTTCCCCTTTAAAGCAGATGCTTGCTAAAATTATTATTCCTTTTACTTTCTCATTAGTTTCTTTATTAGTTACTGAATTAGTCTTAATTATTACTAATGTTATTACTCTTCCTACTTTCTTAGCTTCCTTATTTAGTGGAATTTGTATAATTGCTTTTACAAATGTGTTTGGAATATATGCTGATATGAAAGATAAAAATAGTTCTAGAAAGGTTAAGTTAGCTTTTATAAATGAAATAGTTCCTATTTTAGTGCCTATTATTATTTTTGGTATTTTCTTTGTCTTTTCTATTTATATTAAGCTTCCTAGTTGGTCATTATATTTAATTTCATGTTTATTTTCTTTATTTATATTGTTATCTTGCTTTATTTGTTTTAAATCAAGATATATAAATGCCTTTAATAAAATGGAGGTAGATAATTAATATGAAAAAACGTACATTAACTATATTATTAATCATTCCATTTATTATTTCTTTAATGACTTTTGTGTCTATTAAAATATTAGATAACCAAGTAGCAGTAGATATATTAGGAATTAATTGGAATTATCAAGATAACGAAGGCTTTCAAATTGATACTAAAGGATATGAATTAAAGGCTACTCCAATTATTGATCCTAATTTAATTCTTTCTAAAGGTAATGATTTAGTCTGGTCTACTAAAAAAATCAATGAAGATGATGATGAATTTGCCAAAGTTGAATTAGAAGATGGTAAATATTATTTATACGCATTAAAAGAAGGCGAAATAGAAATAATATGTTCTAATCAAAAAGGCAGTAAGTCTAAACACTTTATCGCTACAATATTTGAAGATGGTGCTATGATTATTAACCCAAAAAGAAAAGGTAGTAACAGTAATATTTCATCAAATAAATATTATGGTCTTTATGATTATTCTAATCAAAATAAAGTGAATGCTTCTTTTGAGATTGTTACTACTTCTTATTTAAATAATGGTACTACTTCTTCTAAAAACACCTTAGTAGATTGCTCATCTAATATTTCTTATAATAACAACACTATTTCTATATTAGGAGTTGGAGATAGCTACATCACTTTAGAAGAACCTAATAACCATTATCGTTCTACTTATAATTTTAAGATAATAGATGGGGTTAATATTTATTCTTATAATGATCTTTTATTAGCTACTAATAAATCTATAGATGGTGAAAATGCTATCTTACAAGTCAATTTAGAATCTTTAAAGAATACTTATCAAGTAGATGAAAAAGGAAATTATATAAATTCTAAATTAGAGTCTAGTAAAGACAATACTGAATTATTTGGCAATTTTAATTTTGATACTCAAACATTCAACTTTGATAATGAATATTATTCTTTCTTAACTACTTATGATTCAAGTTATATTGATCAATATAACAAAGAAAAGAACGCTTCTATTTCTAAAAATGTCATTGCTGGTATTCATCTTAAAAAGAATCTATATGGCAATGGATTTACTATTAATATGAATGGATTATGTTATCCAAATCATGGTACTATTGATAAATATTCAGGTAAATTAGTTCCTACTAAAAAAGCAGATAACAATCAAGTTTACGATTATTTTTATGGTCCATTACCTTTTGTAAGTGTTGGCGATATGTCTTCCTTCCCTTTAGTTACTGCTCTAGGTCAAGATAATTGTGGCATATATATTGATAATGACAATGTCTTAATTGAAGATGCTAAAATATCTAATGTAGATGAAGTAGATAACCTTTATAATTTATCTTATACAGGTAGTATTATTGATATTAAAGGAAATAATGTCACTATTTCTAATTCAGTTATTTCAAATGGTAAGGTCTGTATTAGAGGATATGATTCAAATAATTTATTAATTGATAATTGTATACTTAAAAATTCAGGTGAATTCACTTTGTTATTAGGCAGTGATCAAAAAGATAGTTACAATACTTCTAGACAAATTAAAGATTATGGAATTAGTAAATCCTTTTCTGAATTTTATGATGATCTAGATGAGAATAAACAAGACACTGCTAATGGAGTATTAAATTCTTTCTTAAATGCCACTATGAATGGCACATTAAAAGAAGGAGATTATCAAACTAAACTTGAACTTATTCAAAAATATCTTGATAATGATCAATCTAGTCTTGGCTATAATGCTAATATAGTAGTAAATAACACTTTCTTTGGAAGATCTGGTGTATTTTCTATCGCCTTTGAGTCTATATTTAATGGACCACTCCTTTATGGGAAAATACCTACTATGTTAACTAAATTATTATCTAGTTATCTTAACTCCCCTTTACCAGATAAAATAGGAGGAACTTCTAGACCAGTTCACCTTACCTTAAAAGGTGATACAAGATTCTATGATTGGAAAGATTTAGATTCAATTGATGTTTCTTCTTTAATAGAAGAAAATATCTCTAGAACTCTTAATCAAATGGGATATGGTGATAAAAACGTCACTATTGATGATATCTTCCCAGTTAAATCAGTCTTAGCAAGTGAATCTAATTCTAAAGGCTTAATCTATAAAAAAGACAATAAAAATTATTTAAATACTCAAATAGCTTATTATGGAGGAGGAATGAATAATTCAACTGTCTCAATTGAAGTAGATAATACATATAATACCTACTCAGATGAAACTAGCGTCTCATTATTAGAAGAAACAATTGAAACTAATAAAGGAGGTGGATTATCTTCATTATTTGTCGATTGTGTTATTGTAACAATTGGTACTCATCCATTTAGATTTATTACCAATAATAAACAAGAATCTACTTCTCCTATATTATTTGATCAATCCCCATCTATACAAGATTTAAAACAGCACCTTAAGGAGGTCACAAAATGAAAACAAGATTATTTAAAAAGACACTGTTATTACTTATAACTGCCTTTAGCATTTCTTATCCATTATCTTCATGTGCATTCTTTGATACTAATAGTGGCACTCAAATTAAAGATGTTGTAACAAATTATGACACTACTACTGGAAATACTATAGTAACAATATCCTTTACTAATGAAGATACTACCCCAGTTTCATTTACAATTCCTCAAGGTATTTCTGGTAAAGATGGTGTATCTATTAAAAACATCTCTTCTAACCTTTCTAGTGATGGAAATAGTGTTATACTTACTATTTCTTATTCAGATGCATCTATTAAAGACACTATAATTTCAGTCCCTGTAGTTCAATCTAAAGGCATAAAAGAAGTCTTAGTAGATAAAGACACAAATAATAACCCAACAATTCAATTTGTATATACAGATAATACTAAAAGTGAAGTAATCACTCTTCCTAGTGGAAAAGATGGAAATGGAATTAATAGTTTCCAAGTAAGTGATCCTGATTCTTCAGGTAATATGACTGTAATAATTGAATTTAGTGATGGTACATCTAAAACATTTGAAATTAAAAATGGTAAAGATGGTGTATCTATTATGAATATCACCTATAATGAAGAAAAATCAGATGCAACTACATATGTACTTACTATCACCTATTCAGATGGGTATAGTGAAGATATATCTTTAGCTAGACCAACTATAAATAAATGGTATGTAGGAACTACTTCCCCTGAAGATGATCAAGACGCTTCCTCTAATTCAATAACAGGTGACTTCTATTTAAATAAATTAACTGGAAGTGTCTATCAAAAAGAAAGTAATGGAAAATGGGCATACTTATTCTCCATGAAAAGTGAATCTAGCCAAGAAGAAAAAGTATATCATACTATTTACTTTTACCCACAAGAAGGTAAAATAAATAATCAATCAGGTACATTAATGTATAACATAGAAGAAGGAAAAACTATGTCATTATCATTAATTCCTACTCCAGTATTAGAAGACTATACATTTGTTGGCTGGTACACTGATTTAAATAATGTTAATTCAGGTAAATTCACAGATTTAACCCCTGTTATGGAAGATTTGAAATTGTACGCAAAATATGAAAAAACACAAGGATAAATAAAATATAAAGACTAACTAAATATGAAAAACGGAAAGAAATATAATAAGAATAATCATATTAAATCTTATAGTATTGGTATATTGTTATTAACAAATATATCATTGCTTTCTTTTGGCTTTTCTAGTTGGTATTCTGGCATATCTAGCCCTATAAGTGCAAGTGTTGATTTAACAATAGGAGAGACTATTGATAGAAATTCTTTCTTCACTTTTGAAGGAGATGTAATTCCTTTTGAATATATTGATACAGCTCTTGTTAAAGATGATATTGCCGATCCTAGTTATAATGAAGCGTATATAATTATTCCATTTCAAATGGATGCTCAAGATAATAAAATTCAAGCCTATTTTGATAGTGAAACTAAAAAGATAGATATTCGTACTATTCTTGTAGATAACACTTCTAACCATCCTGTTTTTGAAATTGGGACAATTACTGAGGGAAAGCTTATTTTTACAAGTGAAGATAACACAAAAGAAACTAGTACAGACTTTTCTAATGATAGTGTAATTACTTCCACTACGACATATAAAGCAACAAACCAAAATGGAATTGATTTTACAATTCAAGATTTCTCTTCTTATCTTACATTATCAAAAGTCTATTTCAAAGTTCAATTTAAAATAAAATTTACATATACAAGTAATTTTAAAACTGATATCTACGATAAATTGGATAATGGAGCTTTTAATTTTTCTTTTAAAGCAGGAGTAATATTTTAATTATGAAAAGCAATAAACATACTAAAAAATTTCCATATTTATTAATATTATCTTCTTGTGTACTAGTCACTTGTGTAGGCTATGGTTCCTTTTTAAATGTACAAATGAATGAAAAGAAAGCACCTATAGAAATTACAGCTAAACAACCTGTTTGTTATATTGGAGATATAAAATATCTTACTCTTGATGCTGCTTTAGATGCTGCTTATAACAATAATAAAAACGATATTATTTATGTTATTCCCAATTTAGGCTTTGATGTCACAATATTAAAAGATCATATTCTTGAAAAAGGAGATTCTTTACTGTTACCTTATGATGGCGAAACAGTTTTAAACGATGAATATAAATCATCGGACAATCTTAAAGGCTTTGCAGATAATAATACTAGCAATAGAAAAACCCATGTTGTATTATCAGCAGACAAAACATTAACCATTAAAGGAACAATGACAATTGGTGCATTTACTGGAACTGGTTCTTCACCAATGGGACAAGCTTCTTCTAGTTATTCTGAATTAGAAATGGGATTGAATTCTACATTAAATGTCGAAGGTAATCTCAATTGCTATGGATTCATTAAAGAAAGTAGAAGCGGTTCTTCAATTAATGTAAAAAATGGTGGTATCTTAACAACTCCAGTTGTTTTTTATGATTACACATCTGCTAGTAATGCATTGGGATTATATAATAATGATGTCTTTCCTTTTGAACAATTTGATATTCCTTCTATAAGACCTAAATTACTTTTTTATTATGGCTCAAGCATGATTGGAAGAGCTCATTTGTGGGGCAGTAATGTTGGCAATATAATAACTTTCGCTAATCTAATTGGTAAAGAAAATTCATTTATTAATATGCTGTCTAGTGATTCTAAAATTGAATGGCAATATAGTGATGATGAAATTTTAAAAACAAGTTCGTCATTGAGCAAACATAAAACCAGCATTAAGTTTTCAGGTACAGGTGAATTTGGTAGTTTAAGTGTGACAATAAAATATTTTTATACGATTACTATTAATAGCAAAGATTATTACTTACCAGTTCCATATGGATATTCAATCACAATCAATAATGGAGCTAATTTCAAAATTCCATCATCAATAAAAGGAATAAAGTTTATGCCTGGATCTTCTCTTCAATGTAACGAAGATTCGTCGATTACATTAGATTCGTCTGTTTTATTTTACCAAAATACAACTGCCAGCGATGGTACTTCGTTTACATACGCTCCTAGTACTGCTGCAGCAACTTTTATTAACAATGGAAGTCTCTTTGTAAACTCTGGATTTGAGGGAAACATCAGTACAAGTACAACAAAAACTGCATCAGCCACAAGCACATTTGGTTGGCTAAGCACTTCAATTTCTGACTGTAAAGAAGGTACTAGTAAAAGTACTTATAGTTGGGGAGGTGCTTTTGGGTTGATTAAAGATACTGAAACTAAAAGTAGCAATTTTGAAACTGGGTGGATTTATACCTCTACTACTGGATCTGATTGTTGGGAAAAGACTAACAAATTACCTGTTGATATTAGTAAAGTATCAATTAAAGCACCAGATAGAACATCTTCAGGTGTTAATCAACAAGGTGAATTTGAATTAGAGGCAATCATTGAACCTTCAGAAAATGATTGTTCAAATATACAATATGAGTGGTCAATTGTTGGCAATCCTAGCACAGCTAGATTTAAAGACAATATAATTAATCAAAAAACTGCAACATTAATAACAGATGCTGCTGGCAGTGGAAGTTCTAGCAAAGATATTACATATGACGTTCAAGTTAAGATTACATTTACCAAATCAGATAAAGTTTCTACAGCCACCCTCACGTCTGCAACGGTCCAATTTAAGGCTCTTGCAGATGATGGTTGTGTTCTTCCTACAGCTCTTGTCTTAATGGCTGATGGCACATATAAGCAAGCCGGTTTAATTAAACAAGGTGATATAGTAATGTCATTTAATCATGAGACCGGAAAAATAGAGCCTAATAAAGTTATTGGAAATGATCATTCAAATATACCTGCAAAACTTTATAATGTTATCCATCTTGAATTTACAAATGGAAAGACTACTGATTTTATCTATGAACATGGTTATTTTAACAAAACACTAAATAAATATATATACATTCATGATTCAGATGGATTTAACTTTATTGGACACGAATTCGTTTTCTATAATAATGGTCAAATAACAACATCAAAACTATGTAAAGTAACACAATCGAAAATATATACAACTTTGGCAGCTCCTGCAACTGCCAATCATCTAAATTTAATTGTTGATAATTTACTTAGTGTAGAAGGTGGATTATTAGGATTATTTAATATTTTCGATTATAATCCTAATACCCTTGCATTTGATAAAGAAAAAATGCAACAAGATATTGATAAATATGGTCTATTAGATTATGAATATTTCAAAAAATATTTCCCTAAAGAAATATATGATTTATTACCATGCAAATATCTAGGTGTTTCTATTGGTAAAAAATTAATAACATGGGATTTATTTGAAAGTTATGTGTCTAAATGGAAAGATCAACTTCTTGAAAATATATAATTCCATCATTCAAGTAACTATAAATTAATTAGTTTAAAGTACTTCCTAAGGTCCCTCCCAAACCACTCTATCTATTAGTGAACTTTTAAAGTACCCTTTTATGTTTTAAGTGTTATTATATTTGTGCAGTTAGTTATAACCAATCTTATAATATACATTCTATTATTTAAATATTAATCTTTTAAATAATAAATACTAAAGAGTTATTAGATATACAATTTCAAACACTAGTAAACAAATCTAATCCAGCAATATTATTCTTTCATGCTATGGAAGTAGTAGGTGAAAGTAGTATGAAAGTTGCTAATTATTTAAAAGATAATTATTTTGTATTATGCCTACTTCTAGTCTGTTTTCTAAAAAGGATGAATACATCAGTAAAGAAGATGAAATAAAACAAGTAGAAGAATTTCTTGAAAGTAATAATATTACTAGTTTAGAAATGGTAGTTACTTCATCTATTGAGGCTAATATATGTGTTAGTTTCCTTTCTAAGACTCATCTTAAATAAATCACGTATTTATAGATGATGGTCAATTTGATTAAATAAATAGAATTACTCGTGCTATTATGAGTCCCTTTTTATATTTAGTAATTAAAAGTCTATATTGGATTAAAGGTAGTACTTTAAAGAAAATACTTTAGTGTGATTATGATTCTATAAAACCATTTTTTATTAAAGTAGAAAAGAATTAACATATAAAAATTACATAATCAACTTAAAGATAGTCTTATTAATAAACCATTGCCTAGTTTATCTAGTGATATACAAAAAGTTACATATTTTGAATTTGGATCAATAGAAGATCATTTTAAATATCGTGATAATGTAATTAAAGACTATAAAAAAGGAAACTATTCAATGTTTAATATAATCACATGCAATATCAAATTCAAGATTCAAAAGAATTTGCATCTATATTAAATACAATAATTAAGAAAAACAAAAATTTTGCCTCAATGGTTAACCATTGGTTCATTGTCATTATAATTAATGTTTATAAAAAAGAAAAGCCAAGAAGATTATTACTCCTCTTGGTTTTATCATACGAAATACCTGTTCTTTCATTTTTAAAAGAAGATAATGTTAAATAACAAGCATTATTCTAATTAATATAGTTAACTTATAAACTCTATTTACCTAAAACTCCAATTGGAACAACTAAAACACCATCTTCTCTTTTATATGCTATATCTCCAATAGCAGTTAAAACCATTAAAAATGATGGTGATTTCATTTTTGTGGTGTCGATATTACTTTTTAATTTTAAAAGATTATCCACACCTTCTTTTATTAACTTATCTCCTCCAAGCTTAATCTCAACTAATCCATATTGTCCATTTCTTAAATGAATTACAGCATCACACTCTAAGTTATTCTTATCACGATAATGATAAACATCTCCTCCTAAGGCATCTGTATATATTCTTAAATCTCTTATTGCTAATGTTTCAAACATGAATCCAAATGTATTTAAATCATTAATTAAATCACCAGGTCCAAAGCCTAAAGATGCAGCAGCTATTGATGGATCAATAAAATATCTAGTATCAGATGTTCTTATAGTTGTTTTGCTCCTTAAATTTGGATTCCAAGCTTTCATATCTTCAATAACGAAGATCTTTTTTAACGCATTAATATATGAATGAATTGTTTTTACGTTTATACTATCTTCTTCATTTATTTTTATATCTTGAACAATTGTATCATCGCCTATTTGAGTACCTTGATTTCTAGCATATGATGCCATTATTCTTTTTACTTTCTCAGGATCTCTTTTTACATTATCAACTCTTGATATATCTGAATTTACAACAGCATCATAATAATCAATCGCTTGTGATAAAGCGCTTTTACCTTTTAAATATGTAGAAATAGGCCAACCTCCTCTACATGTTAAAAAAGCTATGTCTTCTAAGCTTAATTTAGATTCTCCATATATTTCATCATTATTATTAAATAGACTTTGAAGACTTACCATACCATTTGATTCACCTGATTCAAATAAAGACATTGGTCTCATTTTAATCCATGTAAATCTACCTGTCCCAGTATGAATTATTTCACTAGTATCACTTTGAGTAGATGACCCTGTCAAAATAAATTGTCCAAAACTTCTTCTTTGATCAACTTCAAATCTAATAGCATCCCATAATTTAGGCGCAATCTGCCATTCATCAATTAATCTAGGTGTATCTCCTTTTAACAAAATTTCCGGTTCTGAATCAGCAAGCATCAAATTTCGTTTTAATAGCTTTGGATTTGTCATATAAAGAATACTTTTAGCAACCTGTTCAGCAGCAGTTGTTTTACCACACCATTTAGGTCCTTCTATTAAAATTGCACCCTTGCTTTCTATTTTTTCTTTTAATATATCATCTATTATTCTTTTCTTATAATCTTCCATAACTAATTCATCCTCTTTAATATTATATCTTATTTTCCATGATATTCAACATTACTGGAGACTTTGGCGTAGTTTTACTGGAGACTTTGGCAATTTTAACTATAAACCATTAATTTAATATCATCTTTTTATAGATTAACTTTATTTATAGATTTAAATTATATTTGTAAATCAATATTAAATCTTATTTTCAAACATATCATCTAAGTTAACAAGATGAACATGTTCATCTTTTAAAGAACTAATATCATTTGAAAATCCATTTTTTGAAAATAAATAATAATCAATAACTTTGTAATTTCCAAAAACAGAAACTGATTCTTTAAGATGATCTAATACATTCTTAGATAATGATTTATTGGTGTATTTTGATTCAATAACTAATAAATAATCTTTGTGCTTTTTTATATCTTCTGCTAATCCATCAATTTCAATTGATCTTCCTAGCTTTGAATTTTCAACTTTATAATTTTGAATCATATTATAAAAATGTGGTAATTTTCCATCTAGATTCTTTTCGTTCATATATTTATTAACTACATCTTCAAATCCATGACCTAAGAAAGAATATATTTCATCTTTTATAGTCTCAAAATATCTTTCTCCACCACCTAGTAAAATTAAATCTGAATAGTCAAAAATAAATCTGTAATAAAAATTTAAAAAAGTATCACTGATAACATAATAGTTTTGCTTCTTATTTGTATTAAACATCTCTCTTTTTTCAACAATTGACATTTCTAGTAATTGTTTTAAATAAGTTGATAAATAATTTGAATCAACTTTTAAAGCGTTTGAAATATCTTTTGGTGATGTCTTTCTTTTAGAAATTTGATACAAAATAGAATTAAACATTTTGTTATTTGCACTACCAATAGGCATAACATTATTTGGAGCATCTAAAAGCGGGCAGAATTTAGAAAATACAAGCTTTATTAAATTTTCTTCAAATGATAATTTGGTATCTATCATCGAAAGATAATAAGGATATGTTGAAAATAAAGATAGATAATTTCCTTTATCTATATTATTAACATCGTTTAAAAATTCTAATGCTTCTTCAAATTTCATTTTTTGTAAATGTATTTTAAAAGTTTCTCTTTTATATAAAGCATTTGTTTTATCTTCTAGTAATTCCTTCATAAAAGAAACACTACTTCCAGAAAGTATAAATACTATATTACCTTTTTGAAATTTTCTATCAACATATTCTTGAATAATTGAAAGAATGATTTTATTAGATTTAGCTAAATAAGGAAATTCATCAAGTACAAATATTAGTCTTCTTTTTTTACTTTCTTCAATTAAATCATCTAAGAAATCTTCAAATTGAGAATAACTTAAATTAGGCCCTTTATTAGTAAATAAACCGAATTCTCTTGATAAAGATGCTAAATTATCTAAATATTGAGCATCTTTAGCCTGGAAAATAAAACCATTATGGCTGTTTGTAAATTCAGTTAATAGTGTAGATTTACCAATTCTACGATTGCCATAAACAACACCAAATTCAAATTTTCCACTATTATAACGTGATTCTAATTCCTTTTTTTCTTCTTTTCTTCCTATCATAATCTTTACCTATAATTTTTTAGCCTAACTTTTTTTAGGTAACAATATTATAATTAATATTCTTATCAATTTCAACTTTTAGCAATTCTCCTTTAAGTCAATTGTCGTAAATAAAAGTCTACTTTTTATAAACATTCTAGTTTTATTTACAAATTGAATAAATTAAACAATTAAAGAATGCTTATTACTAATAGCCTAACTTTTAACATATCAAATTACATGTTACAATTTAATTAGGAATATTAAAATTAAGGAGATAAAATATGAAATACACAAGAATCACAATGGCATATATAGATGGCCCAAAAGATCGTTTCTATAGAGTAGTATTAGTAAAAGGAAATCCAGATTTATTTGAACTAGGTACTTATCTAGGATTAGCAGTTGGAGCTGAATTTGAACATTGTTTTTTAATAAGTGAAGTAAATAGTAAGTCCACTTATGTTATGTCACCATTTATGGAAGAACCAATGGATGGATATAAATATCTTAGAAATTATCATTTAAGTGATTTACCAAGTGATTTTACTTATGAATATGATACAGGAGAAAACTGGAACTTTATTTGTAAAAAATACAAAATAATAGTTGAAGTAGACTCAGATCAAAACATCATTATTGTTGATGGAAAAGGACAAGGAATATGGGAAGATAATGCTCATGCCTTACACGCCTTATTTAATGGTGAAATAGATCCTAATGCAACTGAAGATGATGAAGAAAATGGAATATATAAACCATGGAACTTTGAAATTGAAAAATTTGGAGATTTTGATTTACCACTTAACATTAAAAAGATGAATAACAAATTAAAGAAAGCACCTAAAATATATAAAGAACTGCTTGAAGGAGAAATAACATACGCTAAATTAAATAAAGTATGCCTTGATGATTATAATAACCCATCTAATTCATTTAAATTCTTTAACTTTAAAGATGAATAATTATAATGGTGTTTAAAATATATATCCTATGTTTTAACAATTTTAATATTTTTAGATAATATTTCTTTTAAATTTCAATCTTATGATAATAACCAATCAATTAAATTCAAAGACTTAATACCATCATAAGAATTTATATAATTTCTATCCATTGATAATACGATTTTTTCGTAATTATCAGATATCATACGAAGTGGTCTTAATTCAGGTTCTCTAGTTTCTTCTAGCTGAATACTCTCTGTTACTTGAATATATAGCTTTTCATTTGGCTTTTCAGCAATAAAATCAACTTTATATTCACCTACTTTTCCTATATACACACGATAATCTCTTCTTATAAGTTCTAAAAAAACAATATTTTCTATTATATGTCCTCTATCTACATTTCTATAGCCAAGTAACATATTGCGAAAACCCATATCGACAATATAATTTTTATCTAGTGTTTTTAATAATTGTTTTCCCTTTACATCATATCTACTAACAGAATAGAAGATAAACGCGCTGTGTAGCATCTGTATATATTTATCAACAGTTTTACTAGCAACATTTTTTTCTTTATTTATATTTCCTTCAGCTGACAGCACATTGCCAATACTATTAGGTGAAGTAATACTACCTATATTTGAACAAAGAAACATTATAATTTTATTTAGTGTTATTTGATCTACTTGCCTGTTACGCTGTAATATATCTCTTAGTACAACCGTTGAATATATTCCTTCAAGCGCTTGATTACTTCTTACTTCATTAAATTTATATTCTCTTAAAATAGGCATTCCCCCAAATTGTAAATACTTTTGAAACTTATCTTCCATAGTAGCATTTAAATCAAAATCATAAAAATTTAAAAATTCTTTAAAAGATAATGGCAACATACGAATTTCTACATATCTACCAGAAAGAAGTGTAGAAAATTCTGTAGATAATAAATAAGTATTTGAACCTGTAATATAAATATCTACATCAAAATCAAGACGAAAAGACTCAATTGCTTTCTCCCAATGTTCAACAACTTGTAATTCATCAAATATCAAATATGTCTTACCTATCTTTTGTATAAGCTTACTAACATAATCATAAAAGCTAAGATAATTTGAAAGATCACGAAAACGTAATGATTCTAAATTCATATGAATAATGTTACTCTCCAACACTCCGTTTTCTAGAAGGTGTTGATGAAACAAATTTAATAATGATGATTTACCACATCTACGAATACCAGTAATTATTTTAACTAAATCAACGTCTTTATTTTCTATTAATTGTCTTAAATATTCAGGACGATTTATAAGTTCAGTCATGGTTTACCTCCAATGATTCTTATATAGATTCTTATATATAAGATTATATCAAAAAAATAAAATTATTAAAAGTTTTTGAAATCAAAGTCAAAAACTTCTTTGAATTCTAAAATTTTTGACTTGTAAGTCCAAAACTTTTGTGCTTTTAAGCGCATAGATACATTTATCAATTCATTTATCGATTCATTTTGTTTTAATAAATGAAACTATAAAAACAAATCTGTTCAAAAGCCAATATTCAAAAGTAAAATATTAAAACGTCAATCTCATTTGATGCCACACTACATTTCCATGTGTAGATTTTTCTGATATCCCCTCATCTTTAAAACCAAACTTTGCATAATAATGAACTAATTTATCTTTGCATGTAAGTACTAATCCTTTTCTTTTTTGCTTTTTTGCATCTTCAATAGCTTGTTCTATTAATTTTTCTGCAATTCCTTGCTTACGATATAATGGTAATGTATTTACACCAAAGATCATTTGCCATGAGCCATTTTCATTATGCATAGCTGCATTTTTATACATTTCATCTAGTAAATCTTCTTCATTTGTAACAAAACCATCTACAAAAGCAATTAACTTCTCTTTATCAAACATTAACCAGAAGTGATTTCCATAATATTGAACCCTTTGAACAAAATCTTCTTCTGTAGCAGCTTCTTGAGGCGGAAAGCATTCATTTTCAACAGCTGCAATTGCTTTAATATCTTCTTTAGTAGCATTTCTTATAACCATATTGATATTCCTCCACTTATAAATTAATGTTTTTTTTGTTATTTTTATAATATTTTTCTAATTCAATAGTATTTTTTAAATAAGCATTCTTATCATCAAATTCTATAATAAATATTTATTCTATCTTAATCTAGTTATCTATCAAGTAGTTTTAAAATAAATTCTTAAGCAAGTATGATTTTTCACATCTTCTAATACTTGCAATCACTTTAATAAATACATCATCTTTATCCTTTATTAATTTGTTTAAATGTTTATCTCTTTTAATCATATAATCACTTTTTTTGTAGAATTCTACGCTTTTGTCAATTGTAAACTAATTTTATGTTCTATTCATTAATGTGAAGATTTTATACAATTTATAAAAACGTCAAATTCGTTAACCACTGATTACAGAATTTAATAATTACTTCTCAACTATAAATAGCATAAAGAAATTAAAATAATTTTCTAAAATAAAATATCTATCAATTTCCAAATTGATTCAATAATGTTATCAAAAGAAATATTATTGGCATATTTCATTTTCTTTGAATAAGCTAACCAACGTTGTCTTTGTGCTTTACTAGACTCTACTAATTTAAGTGTTTCGATAGCTTCTTGTTTATTGACATCATATTGCCTATTCTTACACGTCTTTATAAAGGCAGTTTTCAAATTAACTTCATTTATTCCCATTCGTGAACTTAAGATATATAAATCATAAAAATCCTTTGCACGACTATTCAGAATGCCTTTTGAAAGAAAAGTTTGCATTTTTTCTGCAATTACACTTTCAATTGAATAACTTTTTAATTTAATAGTTTCACCAGTCAATAAACAAGCATATGAATAATCACAATCGCATGGATAAACAACATCATTTGTTGCTATATCTACATCAAAGCGTTGACGTATGTTCTCAATTCTTCCTTCTAAAGAAATGCTAAATCCTCCATAAATATCATCTTTTTTAATTTTAGAATCCCCAATGTAAAGAAAAGTTACATTGTCATCTGCTTGAAGATTGCATATTTCTTTCATAATATTAATGATAAAATCATGTTCCAAGCTTAATTTCCTTACAATGAAATCGATATCCATGGTAAATCTATTCTGAATTCCAAGCATAGAAGAAAGATAGAGCCCTCCTTTTAAAACAAACTGCTCTGAATAAGATGACAAAGAAAGTCTAGTTAAAAAACAATCAAAGAAATATCGTGAATAGACAACATTAGCGCTGATATCATATTTTTTAGCAATGTTGTTGACTCTAGCTGCAAGTGCATTCTTATTAATTTTCATATTCAAAAACCTCCAATATTTCAAAAACTTTATCCTCAATATTTCTTTTCTTTGCATATTCAAAAAGGAATTTCATATTTTTATCTTTTTTTGCAAGAAACGTTTTAATTGCTTTTATAAATGTTTCGCTATCATAATTATTCCTTTTTCGAATCATTTCAACAATTTGTTTTTCCATTCCAAAGCAAGAAACTTCATGACCAAACATTGTTCGAATTTTTATATTTCCGATTTCATAAAGATTTAAATCGTTTTCTATATGGAAAAGAATCGCTTGTTGAATCGTGTCTTTTCTAATTCTATATCCTTTAGGAACTGTGATTTCTATATCTTCAGGAATCTTATCTGTTAGTCCAAGTAAATAAAGAGCACTCATCCCTGAAAAAACAATTTTATGATACCTTTTTTGTAGAATATAAAAATCATCAATAGTCGAAGTGTTTGAGCCATAGACTCCAGCTGAAATTTTTATAAGTTCGTTACTTCGTATATATCTAGTAAACGCATTTGATGAAATTCCTTTTTTATATGCTATCTCACGTATAAGAAGACCATCATTTTCTTTTATAATTCTTTCTATTATTTCTTTACTTGTTTGTCGCATTTTGTATCACTAATTCTAAAATTAGTGTAACAAAATAATCGCTTAATATCAACTGTAATTTTTATTTAAATTTGAATAATTTTCAAAAATATGAGACTGTCGAGAAAGTTTGTGTTTTTTTATTTAGTCAACTAATAAGTCAAAACCTAAGTTATATTTTCTTCTTCGGTTAATTTTGTTAAATATTTCTAGTATTATTACTTTATAAATTCAAGCATGAAATAAGAAGCACCCATTACAGTAAATCCATATTCGTCTTTAGTTTCATTTATTGGTTTATTAA
>CAVHUN010000005.1:9722-10450 GCA_963639175.1 uncultured Prevotella sp. | reverse complement strand
TTAAACGCCATAAAAAAGCAATATGGATTATCAAATTTAGACAACGCTTATTTAAAGAAAAAAGACGTTGATATTATTGTCAACGCCGAGTTATTTTTCGAATAGTTTAACACTATATTTTTAGGGTTAACGCCTAAAGTCAGGTATTATTAATACATCAAGTCTGAAACTATCTAAATTTAATAATCCATATAATGAATTTATAAATCTAAAAAGCGACATTTATAAAGTGGAGTATTTATATTTATGACCTGCTTTAATTTCTTATATTTAAATACGTTAGATTATTCTCAATTATTTGATTTATTTATTAAGTCTAATTCTAAGATTGTTGTTTTTTCTAATAGGGAAAATAACATAGTGTTTAAAGATAATCAATGTTATATAAACTATTCAAATGTTTCTTCTAAAGAAGATATCTTATTATTAGTAATAAAAGCCTTTATTTTAAATGTTTTGTTAAAAAATAATTTGTTAAATCAATATCAAGAATGTTATTTATTTTTTCAAAATCAAATTATTAATAAAAAGAAAATAGAGTACAGAAAAAGTCTAGAGCCTACTTTAGATAAATTAGATGTAATTTTATACAAAACTTACAAAGATAATTTTTAATTAATTCTAATCCTATATGATATAATTTTAGTGTTAGAAAAGGTTTTTTGTATGAATCAATATTATTTTAATGATAAAACAAATAAAAATGCTGTTGAATTAGAAAAAATGAC
>CAVHUN010000005.1:0-9712 GCA_963639175.1 uncultured Prevotella sp. | reverse complement strand
AGTTAGTAAATTAGATTTAAAAAAAGATGTTATTTTATCTTGTTCTATAACTGATGATGAAGATATTCATCAAATTAATAAAGAATATAGAAAAATAGATCGCCCAACTGATGTTATTTCATTTGCATATAACGATTATAATGAAGGGGATGATGAACCATTTATTGATTTAGGTGAAATAGTAATTTCTTTAGATACTTCTTTTAAACAAGCGGAAGAATTTTCTCATCCAGTTGAAAGGGAAATTGCTTTCTTATTTATCCATGGGTTCTTACATTTAAATGGATATGATCATTTAACTAGCCAAGAAGCCGAAGTTATGTTTGAATTACAAAACAATCTATTAAACAATTTTAATTACGAATATAAAGATTTAGTAAAATAGGAGGTCAAATATGTTGTTAGATGTACATAGTGAAGAATTTTCACACGAAATTTATGAAAAGTTATTAAAAGCTCAATCAAGATCTTATTCTCCTTATTCCCATTATCCTGTTGGAGCTTGTGTTTATTTAAAAGATGGTAATTTTGTCCTTGGTGCAAATATTGAAAACGCTAGCTTTGGATTATGTAACTGCGCAGAAAGAAGCGCATTATTTTCAGCGTATTCTCAAGGTTATAAAAAAGAAGATATTTTAGCTTTAGGAATTATTGCAAATTGCCCAAAAGGAAAATATGCTTCACCTTGTGGAGCATGTAGACAAGTTATTTCAGAATTAATGAACTCAACTTGTCCAATTTATTTATTTGATCAAGATGGTAATTTTATTATTTCTGATATTGAGAAATTATTACCTGGAATGTTCCAACAAGAGGATTTAATATAAAATGAAAGTAGGATTTTGTTGCTTATATGGACTTGCTAACGCTGGTAAATCCACTTTATTAAACTCAATTCTTGGAATTAAAGTTCAAGCTGTTTCAAACACTGCTCAAACTACTAGGGAAAACATTCAAGGTATTTATAATGATGATGATTCTCAAATTGTCTTTATTGATACTCCTGGTTTACATTCACCTCATAAAAAATTGGGTGAGTTGTTATTAAAAGATGCAGCTGTTGCAAAAGAAAATGTCGATGTATTAGTTTATGTAGTTGATTCAACTTGCAAAGTAAATGAAACCTTATGCGCTAAATTAGCAAATTTTGATGGCCCAATTATCATCGCTTTTAATAAGATCGATGTATGTGATTTAGAAAAAGGTCAATTCCATTTAGATGGATATAAAAAGTTATTACCAAAGGCTGAAATTGTTGAAATGTCAGCTTTAAAAAAGGTCAATGTAGATGAACTTATTAGTAAAGTTAAAGCACATTTACAAGAAGGAATACCTTATTTTCCTCAAGATCAATTAATCGATCATCCTACTAGATTTGTTTGGAGTGAAATGATTAGAGAAAAGTGCTTGAATTATTTAACTCAAGAAGTTCCACATGCTATACATGTAGAAATTATTAATACTGAAGAAAATGAAGATGGGTTAACTATATTTGGAGATATTATAGTTGAAAAACCATCTGAAAAAGCCATTGTCATTGGTAAAAAAGGTCAAATGATTTCTAAAATTAGAAAACACGCTGAGCATTCAATTTCAATATTTATGCAAGAAAAGGTTAAATTAGAATTGTATGTTAAAGTTGAACCTAACTGGCGTAACAAAATGAGTAAATTGAAAGAATACGGATATCAAAAATAATGTATAACTTAAATTTAGAAAATGTTAGAGGATATATATTAAACGTCAACAAATTTAAAGAAAAAGATGGAATAGGAACTTTATTAACACCTAACAAAATGATTTCTTATAAAGTTAATTCAGGATTAGATGTTTTAAATAAAAATCACCAAGCTTGTTTACCATATAATTTAGTTGAACTAGATTTGAAAAATATAAATGATTCAAATTCTTACACTTGTAATGGGGTAAAAACTATTCAAGATAATTCAATTTTATATCAAGATATCGATAAGAATTTAGCTATTCAAGTAATAATAGAAGCTTTATTAAAATCAATTCAAGAAGGGGATAATATTCCTTATGATTATTTTGTAAATTGCTTGAACGCAATAAAAGATGGATTTGATTATTTAACTGTTGTATATATCTTTTTATGCAAACTATCTATGCAAATAGGAATTCCAATTGTTTATGATGGATGTGTAAATTGTGATTCTAAAAAGAATTTAGTCTCTTTTTCATTTCAAGAAGGTGGATTTATTTGCCAAAAATGTTCTTCATATTTAAATATATATCCAAAAACAGTTGAATATATGAAAATTATTAGATATGGTTACATGGTAAATAAAGATCAGATTAAAAGAGCTAGTTTACCAAAAGAAAGTTTGATTTATGCTTTAAGTGATTTAAGTCAATATTATGAAGATAGCTTAGGAGTTAAACTTAATTCTTTAAAATTATTGATAGATAATCTAAAATAATATATTGTTAATAAATTAATTAGGAGGAAATATTATGCCTGAAAATAAATATAAATTTGAAACAATTACTAACCACTTAATAACTTCTGGATTTATGTATCCATCTAGTCAAATTTATGGTGGTATTTCTAATACTTGGGATTATGGTCCACTTGGCTGCAATATGAAATTGCACTTAAAAGATATTTTTAAGAAACACTTTGTCCAAGAAAAGATGAATATCTTTATGATTGATCCTGCAATCATTATGAACCCAAAGACATGGGAAGCTACTGGACATGTTTCTAACTTCTCAGATCCATTAATCGATTGTAAATATTGCCATACAAGATATAGAGCAGATGATTTAGTTAAAAAACAACATCCTGAATTAGATGTTGATAATATGACAAAAGACGATTTAAATAAATTAGTTGAAAAAGAAGAAATCACTTGTCCAAATTGTGGAAAGACAACATTTACACCAATTAGACAATTCCAATTAATGTTTAAAACAAGTATTGGTGTTACTGAAGATAAAGCTAGTACTGTCTATTTAAGACCAGAAACTGCTCAAGGTATTTTTGTTAACTTTAAAAATGTTCAAAGAACTCAACGTGCAAAATTACCTTTTGGTATTTGTGATATAGGTAAAGCTTTTAGAAATGAAATCACTCCAGGTAATTTCACATTTAGAACAAGAGAATTTGAACAAATGGAAATTGAATTCTTCTTTAAACCTGACGAAGATGAAAAATATTTCACAATGTGGAAAAACGAATGTATAGATTTTGTTAATAGAATTGGATTAAAAAGAGATTTCTTACGTTTTAGAGATCATGAACCTAATGAATTAGCTTTCTATTCTAAGGCTACAACTGATATTGAATATTTCTTCCCAAGCTTAGGATGGGGTGAATTAATGGGTATTGCTAGTAGAACTAATTACGATTTAACTAGACACATGGAATATTCTAAAGAAGATTTAACTTATTTAGACCCAGAAACTAATACTAAATATGTTCCTCATGTTATTGAACCTAGCTTTGGTGTAGATAGATTGATCTTAGCTTTACTTTGCGATGCTTATAAAGAAGAACAATTAGAAAAAGACACAAGAATTGTTTTAGCTTTAAATAAGCATATTGCACCTTATCAAGTTGCAATTTTACCTTTATCAAATAAATTAGTTGATCAAGCAAAAGATGAAGTCTGGAATTTATTATGCAAAGATTTTGAATTGACCTTTGATTCAACTGCTAGTATTGGTAAACGTTATAGAAGACAAGATGCAATTGGTACACCATATTGTGTAACTTATGATTTTGATTCAATTAACGACCACTGTGTAACTATAAGAGATAGAGATAGCATGTCTCAAGAAAGAGTAGAAATTTCTAAATTAAAAGATTATTTAACCAATTTATTTAAAGATTAATATATGGCAGATGAGGTATTAGATAAATTAAGATCACAAATCAGTATTGTTAATGTAATATCACGTTATGTAAACTTACAAAAAAAGGGCAATGAGTATACATGCTTATGTCCTTTTCACAATGACAAAAATCCCTCTTTATTAGTTTCCGAAGATAAGAAAATATTTAAATGTTTCTCTTGTGGAAAAGGAGGGGATGTATTTAAATTTGTCTCTGAATTTAAACATATATCTTATAAAGAAGCTATAAAAGAAGTTTGCAATCTTGAAAGGGTTGAAATACCTGCTCAATTAAATAAGAATTTACAAGTTAAAATTAATCCATTGCAGTATCAATATGACATTATTAATAAATTGACCTCTTTTTATATTTATTCATTAAATACAAATTTAGGTAAACAAGCTAAAGAATATTTACTTCAAAGAGGATTAGATGAGCAGACTATTAAATATTTTAAAATTGGATATGCTCCTAGTGATTCAACTCTTTCAATTAATTATTTAAGGCAAAAAGAAGGATATAGTATTGAACAATTAGATAAAACTAAGATTATTTCCGCTTCATCTTCTACTTTTAAAGATAGATATTCAAATAGAATTATATTTCCAATAAGTAATATTAATTCGACTATAGTAGGATTTTCAGGTAGAAAATTTGCTAAAGATGATTATTCTGATGCTAAATATGTTAATTCAATTGATTCAGATATCTTTAAAAAGGGTGATCTTTTATATAATTTTGATAATGCGAAAACTTATATAGAAGAAAGCAAAGTTTGTTATGTGTTAGAAGGCTTCATGGATGTAATTGCTTGTTATAGAGTAGGGGTTAATAACGCAGTTGGATTAATGGGAACTAGTATTTCATTATCTCATTTAAAATTGTTTAAATATTTAAATTGCGAAATAAGATTGCTTCTTGATAGTGATGAAGCTGGTCAAATTGGAATTACTAAAGCTATTTACCAACTCGCAAATCAAAAAATTAGATGTGTGATTGTTAAACCATATACTTTAGCTAAAGATACAGATGAATTATTAAAATTAAAAGGCAAAGAATTTGTAAATAAGTCTTTAAATGAATTAATTTCACCTATTTCATTTTTATTAGATAGAGGAATTAAATTAAATAAGTTATTAACTTTAGCTCAAAAACAAGAATTTTTGGAAAAAATTAAACTGATTTATTCTAATTGTCTAGATATTGAAAAAGAAAAAGTTATAGAAGAATTAGCTTATAAATTACAAATTGATACTATTAGTATTAAAAATATATTAGAAAGTAAGACTAATTTATATACTAATTCAATTGAAAATACATCTAAAAAGATTAAATATGATAATAATCAAAATAATGTAATTAAAGTAGTTAAGAAAAAACCAATGCAAATAATTGAAGCTAATAACACATTAATTAATTCTCAATTAACTAAATACACTACAAAATATTTTGATTTAAAAGAATTAATGGAACAAACTCACATTCATTCTTTACCTACCATGCGTAAAATTGTGACAAATGAGAGAAATATATTATCAAGAATTTGTAAAAATTATGAAGATTATCTTTCTTTTGCAAAAAGTGACTACAATTTTATAATTAGAAACTTCCAAACTGTATATATTTTAATAAGTACGTACTATGAGGGCTTGACTAGCAAGGTAAAATATCTATTGGAGGATGATTACAATAAAATTATTAATGAATACACTAATAATTGTTCTATTATAGATCCTGATACAAATACAAATAAGATTGATCAAGACTATTATGAAGTTATTAATATTTTAAATATTTTCAAAAGTGGAAAAGCAGTTGAGATTAATGACAATCTAGAAAATAAAGAAAATGAATTTGTAAAATATTTAAATGTTTATTTTAAAGAAATTAGCAACGATTTAATTAATAACAAAGTCTTAGATAAATAATCTTAAATATTATAAGTGTGTATTAACTTGAAAACCTTAATTTTATAAATCAACTTTTAGAAAGGCTTAAATATGTTGAATAAAGAAAAAATGGACGAAGAATTAGAAGATTTTGACTATGATTTAGATGAAGAATTAGAAGATGATATTATTGATGAAGATAAACCTAAAAAAGGTAAATCTAGTAAAAAGAAATCAAAAAGCAGTGAACAAACAGCTGTATTAGCAGTTACTGATGATGATATTATTAACGAAATCAAAGTAAAAATTATCAAAAAATGCTCAAAAGATAATAAATTTTCTGATGATTTAATATTTGATTTACTTTCAAAATACGATATTAGCGATGATCAGCAAACTACATTTTTTGAAAGAATCAGCGAAGAATTAATCGAAGCTGGAATTAGTAATGAATCTAGCGATGATGATTTAGATGATGACTTAGATTTAGAAGATGACGGTGAAAATTACGATGATTATAAATTCACTTATTCAGGTGATATGTCATCTGATTTTAAAAACAATGACCCTGTTAAACAATATTTAAGAGAAACTGGTAAATATCCAGTTTTAAAAAGCAAAGAAGAAGAAGTTGCATTAGCTAAAAGAATTGCTGAAGGTGATATGCAAGCTAAAGAACAATTGACAAATTGTAACCTCAAATTAGTTATTTCTATTGCTAAACACTATGTAAATAGAGGTATGCACTTTTTGGATTTAATTCAAGAAGGTAACATTGGCTTAATGAAAGCTGTTGATAAATTTGATTATACAAAAGGTTATAAATTTTCAACATACGCTACTTGGTGGATTAGACAAGCAATCACAAGAGCTTTAGCTGACCAAGCTAGAACTATTAGAATTCCAGTTCACATGGTTGAAACAATTAATAAAATTACTAGAACTAGTAGAAAATTAACTCAAAAATTAAATAGAGACCCTACAGCTGAAGAAATTTCTGCTGAACTTGGCGGTAGTTTATCTGCTGAAAGAATTAGAGAAATTCAATTAATTGCTATGGATCCTTTATCATTAGAAAAACCAGTTGGTGAAGAAGAAGATTCCCATGTTGGTGATTTTATTGAAGATAAAGATAATGTTTCTCCTATTAAATATGCTAACGATTCACTTTTAAAAGATAAATTAGATGAAGTTTTAGGTGAATTAACTGATAAAGAAGAAAAGATAATCCGTTTAAGATACGGCTTAGATGATGGAAGAACTCACACTTTAGAAGAAGTTGGTAAAGAATTTAAAGTTACAAGAGAAAGAATTAGACAAATTGAAGCTAAGGCTATTAAAAAGTTACGTCATCCAGCTAGATCTAAACAATTAAGGGATTATTTAGAGGAAATTGATAACTAATGGAAATAACAACATTACAACAAGTTAAAGATGCTGTTTTATCTAAATATAAACAATGCAAATCAGTGAAAGACACTGATTTGTATTCGTTTTTAGATGAATTTGATTTAAAAGAAGATGATTATCAAGAAATTATTACTTTTTTAGAATCAAACAATATTAAAGTTATTTCAAATCAAGTTGAATTTGTAGATCAAGAGTATTCTAGTAACTCTTCAGCTATTAAAATGTATTTTAAAGATATCAATAAATATCCTTTATTATCTAAAGAAGAAGAGATTGAGCTTGCAAAAAAGATGCAAGAAGGCGACCAAGCTAGTTTTGATAAATTCATCAATTCAAATTTAAAACTTGTAATTAGTGTAGCTAATTCATTTAAAAAAATAACAATGAATAATCCAAACATATCATATGAAGATATAGTTTCTTTTGGCAATGATGGATTAATTAGAGCTGCTAAAAAATTTGATTATACAAAAGGGTATAGATTCTCAACAATGGCCTATCCATGGATAAAACAAGCTATTCAAAGAGGAATTTATGTTCAAGGTTATCAAATTAAAGTTCCAAATAACATCAATGAACTAAGAACTAAGATAATAAACGCTACTAATTTTTTGACAAATAAAAATTCAAAAGCTCCAACTTATGAAGAAATAGCTCAATATATTGGAAATGGAGTAACTAGTGAAAAAGTTGAACAAGTCTTATCTAATTGGAATAATGTTATTTCTTTAGATGAAACAATTTCTAATGGGGATTTGAAAAAGACAACATTAGAAAATTTTATTCCTGATACTAATCAAGTAGTTGAAGATGATTCATTTGAAGAAGTGAATTTAGCTTTAGAAAGCCTAAATGAAAGAGAAAAAGACATTGTTTGTAAAAGATTTGGATTAAATAATAACTCACCTTTAACTTTAGAACAAATAGGTGCTCAATATAATATTTCTAAAGAAAGAGTAAGACAAATAATAAATAGAGCCTTAGAAAAAATGAAGCTTACTATTGAGGATAAATAAGATGGAATTAAATTTATCTAAACGCTTATTGAACTTATTAGATAATGTAGACTATTCTTTAGGCGATATCTTAGATATTGGAAGTGACCACGGGTTATTTTGTTTTTATCTTGCTAAAAATAATTATCCTTTTAAAATATACGCTTCTGAAAATAAAGAAGGTCCATTTAACACATTAAAAAGTCAAATTGAAAAGTACAATTTACAAGATAAAGTTACTCCTTTATTTGGAGATGGATTTGATGTGTATTTACCAAATATTAAACAAGTTAATATCTCTGGAATGGGTGGTAAAACTATTATTGATATTATTGATCAAGGTATCAAAAAGAAAAATATCGATGTAGATTTATTTATTTTAGAGCCTCAAAAAGACCAAGCTAATCTAAGAAAATATTTAAATCAAATATCTTATAAATGCATTAATGAATATTATATTGAAGAAAAAAATAAGATATATCCAATAATGGTGTATGTAAAAGGAAAAGAAGAAATATCTAATCCTCTTTATTATGAATTTGGAAGATTACCTATTATTAATAAAGATACAATCTTAATAAAACATTTAAAAGCAAAGTTAGAATTATATAAAAGATTATTAGCTGAAAATAACACTGAAGAGGCTTTAAAAATAAAAGTGAAGACATTAAAGGAGATATTAGAATTATGTTTGATGTAATTTCTTATTTAGAAAAAGAATATCCTTACTATTTACAAGAAAGATGGGATCATTGTGGAAATCAAGTAGGCGAACGCCCATCTTATGTATCAAAAGTATTACTTTGTTTAGATTATACAAGTAATGTTAATAAAATTAGAGAAGAATTCAAGCCTGATTTAATAATTTCTCATCATCCATTTTTCTTTGGTGACAGAAGGGAAATAATTTTATCAAATCCTATTAAAAGAGAAATGGCTTATCAAATATTAAATTCTAAGGAATGTTTATATTCATTTCACACCTGTTTTGATAATTCAAATAAAGGAATGAATTATGTCGCTTGTAATAAATTAGGATTAAAAGAATGTTATATTCATCCATTTTGTCAATCTATGCATATTGGATATTTAG
This sequence comes from uncultured Prevotella sp., assembly GCA_963639175.1. Taxonomy (GTDB): domain Bacteria; phylum Bacillota_I; class Bacilli_A; order RFN20; family CAG-288; genus Scatoplasma. Next base: position 466 of record CAVHUN010000005.1, on the reverse strand, counting down.
AAAATGAAATGGAAATCGAAGAATTTAGTAAATTAGTTAAAGAAAAATTGAATATTCCTTATATCTTAGCTTCTATTAATTCTCCTAAAAAGATTAAAAAAGTTGGAGTAGTACTAGGAGGAGCTAGTTCATTTTATCTAGATGCTGAAATTGAAAATTGCGATATTTATATTTCTGGAGATTGGGCACATCATACTAGATTAGAAATTCAAGAAGCTAAAATCAATTATTTTGATATTCCTCATGAAGTTGAAAAACTCTTTATGGATGAAATAAAAAACAAATTGTTAAGTCAAGATTCTAGTTTAGAAATTAAAATAGTCGACGATCAAAAAATGCCTGTTATTTTATAGCTTAGGAAATTGTATTTGTAATGTATTTTGAAAATTAGTTTTGGATGTTCCAAAATATAAACACTAAATTGCACTGAGGTGATTTTTTAACCCTTCTAGAAAGTGATAAAATA
>CAVHUN010000004.1:0-5160 GCA_963639175.1 uncultured Prevotella sp. | reverse complement strand
CCTTAGATATAGGAAAAAATAAGTGGAAAAATCACCTCAGTGCAATTTAGTGTCTATATTTTGGAACATTCAAAACTAATTTTCAAAATATGTTTCAAATACATTTTCCTAAGCAATAAAAAACTTTTCATAGTTTTAAGTACTTCCATTTCCTTAATTAAACATCCTCTTACTCCTTATTTATATAACTATAGATATCTTTATCGATATAAATTTTCCATTCAGCATTATAAACATGATTCTTTAAATTATTATCAAAATGCCCTCTTACAAAATCAGATTCTAAATGACATTTTTCAAAGAAAGATTCATGAATGTTGAATTTATTCTTGTACATGCTAAGGATAATTCCAACTTTCTTATAAAGCATTTTTGAATCTATAATTTCTAAATATTTCAAAATATCATCAGAAGAGATATATGGAATCATATTAATACAATTAAGAGTTTCTTCTAAATCTGAGTATTTATTAGAATCCCTAATTGAATCAACAATGGTCCTTTCAATTGATGTCACTTTAATTCCTCTAATATTTTCTATAAACAAATCTTGTGTTGCTTTTATAAATGAATACCTATTATCATCAAATTCAAAATCTTTAAATTTTGTAAATGAAGATACATTAACACAGTTATAAACCTGATTATAATAGTTATAAAATTCAAATGCTGAATGATGGGATATAAAAGAAGAATCTGTAATATTAGAAGCAATTAAAAACTTATCCGCAACACATTCACCACTTTCAAGACTTATTACTGTATATAAATTATGTTTAATTCTTCGGATATATCCTTTATCTAAATAATCTTGAATAAGACTTAAAGCTGAACTTTTATTACCAAGAATTTTACATACATCTGAATAATTGAAAATTTTCAACTTTGTCAATTCACCTAAATATTTCATATTTATCACCACTTCAATTATAACAAAGTCAATGATATATTCAGCAAAAAGTATAAAAAAGTGTCCAATATATTTGCTTTTTTAATTGTATCAAGCATTATTTTATACTTTAATAGCTAGTATTAACACTAAAAACTTTCTTGACCTTGAGTACTCTATATTTTGTCAATGGAACATCTTCTAAGAATATTTTATGTTATTTCAATTGAATAGAAACACAATTTTAAAGTTATAAATATTGTTTCGTGTAATTCATCAATAACCTCCATTGATACGTGATTTTATGTTTTCTGGAACCATCAGATTCCATTCATTATTGAGACTAGTATTTTTAAATTCACCCTTCATTAGATAGTTTGTCTTATTTGTCAGATGTGATTTGCATTTATTAAAGAAATCTTCAGATATATTCAATTGATCGTTAAATATTTGAAAAAGATACCCGACCTTTTGGTATAGGAACATTTTATTTTTTTCTTTCAAAACATCAATCAATTTATCTTCATTAAGATATTTCACTTGTTCAAGAGCGTTAAGCACTTCTTCAATTCCTCCAGAAAGATTGATCTCATCAATGCAATCTACGATTGTTTTCTCAAGAGATGTTACCCTTATTTCCTCACTCACAATATCTTTTACAAATGATGTGTTTTTTGCTTGCTTATAGATATACTCACTCTCCTCAAAAATAAAATTGTTAAATTTTGTGAGGCTAGCAACTGTAATATCATTGTAAACCTGGTTTGCTAGTCCATAATATTCAAGTGCTGAATGAAAACAAATGAAAGATGTCTTAGAAATATTACTAGCAATTTCAAATTTTGTCGAATATATATCATTTGTAGAAGGATCTATCAAAGCATACAGATTGTTTCTTATTTTTACATAGGTTTTTGATCGTAGTTTATTTGCAATCCAATTCGAGTATTGCTTATCGTCTTTAAATTGGGAAATCACTTTTTCTTTCGTTATTAGTTTAGGTAATATATCCATTATTTCGCCTCTAATATTACCTATATTATCTCAAAATACTTGTATTATCAAGTTTTTTAATCATTTTTTGGTATTTTTAAAATTCGTCGCTCAAATCTTCAAAAATTGAAAATAAACATCTAAATTACTATCTTACCATTTAGTTTTCTCCATTCCATCAGTGTCAAATCATATGAGAATATTTACTATTCTATTTCTAATTCTTGTTTAATCCCATCAATGATAGTTTTAGCATGTTTTGATATAATGTCTAAATTCTTTCTAAATTTAGATATATCACCACTTGACCACCCACTTATATATGAAAAGTTAAAATTTGATGTATCTAGTCCTAGATAATTACATACTACACAAGCTATTGATTCAGCTTCTATTTCTTTTATTTGTCTAGTTTCAATATTTGTTAATCCTTTAAAATCTTCTCTAGGACTACTATGTGCAAGTAGATGTCCACATTCATGAATACAAGTAGATATCATTTGAAGATCACTAAGATCATCTCTTAATTTTATTTCTTTATTTTTATGATTACATAATCCATAACAGTCTTTATCAATTTCATTAATATTTACATATTTTAGTTGATATCCATTTTTATTTATTATGTTTTTTAAACTTTTTAGTATTTTATCTTTATTTTCTACAACTTTAGTTTCATCAAATTTAAATACATCAAGTTCTTCTCCTTGAGTTTGACTAATATCAAATACATATCCTGCTCTAAAGCCTTTTAAGATAGATCTTTCAATATCATTTTCATCTTTTTCTTTTTTAATTATTGGTTTAAATATTCTTATAGCTTTTTGATTTGATATTACATATCTATTAAAACTATTCCATTTTCTTATTCCATATACACAAGTTGCGTCTTCTTTTTGCATCAAGATATAAACTTGATTATTTAAAGAATAATGACATAAGTTTCCTATACTTAATAACACTTGTTTATATTTTCCTTGCTTAATAAATTGAACTAGTCCATCATCTATTTTTTGAATTAAATCATTCATTTCTTGGTTAGATATTTTATTGGATTTTTTAAATTCCTTTTCCATATATTTTAAAGAGATTCCTTTCATTAAAATATATGAAAGACAAAAAGGATTTTTATAATTTAGTTTGATAATTGCGAAAGTAAAGTAACTATAAAAATTAATGTTAAACATTAAAAAAGCAGAACATTAAGTTCCACTTTCTTATTATCCAAATATCTTATTTACCCATTCAGGATGATCGACAAATGGATTACGATTTTTTTGTTTAGAATTATATGCTACTTGGTTTCTATGTTTTTCAATTGCACTTGGTTGATCTTGATTTGCCCATTTTACCATTGTTTGAATACTTGTAGCATTATTTGTAATTGGAGTATTTCTATTTGCAAAATAACATACCCACATATATAAAGTGATTCTTGCACAATCACCTTTTACTTCATCAGTTGGTTCAAATATATCTCCACTTAAATAACCATATAATTTTCCATTATAATATTTAGAAGTTGAGCTTGTATGACTTACTTCTCCATATTTATGATTACCTCTAGTGGAATTAGTTTGGTTATATGTAGGTCTAATATGTAAAATATCACATCCTGCCCCAGTTTTTCCATATAATCCACCCGAAAGAGATTGAGGCCATGCATGTTCTCTATTCCAACTAGATGCAGCGTTTTTCTTTACGCTATCTTGAGTATAAAAATAAATCATATTATCAGAATTAGAAGGATCTTCATCAGCTTCTTGTAAAATACTAGATAAAGTATTTGCTCCTGTACCACTATAAGAATAACTTCCCTTTGGTTTTATTAAAGAAGTTAACGCTACTCTTAAAGTTCCATTTAATCCACCAGTCATAGAATCAGTAATTGAAGAATAATATTGATTATAATCACTTGAATCATATGAAGTATTACTAGAACTTGATGAAGAAGAGCTTGAAGAAGAGCTATCTATACTTGAACTAGAGCTTGAACTTGAAGATGAGCTATCTGTACTTGAGCTAGAAGAAGATGTAGATGAAGAAGTCTGACTTGTTGAAGATGAATCTAATTTATAAACAATTTCAATCTTAGAAACAAAACATCTTTTAGATGAATTTAATTTAATATATGAACTAACACCTATATTTTCATAATCTAAGCTTCCATCATCAAAGCTAGTAAAATTAACATCTTTAGAACTTGTATAATTTGATGAATTAGATAAAGTTAATGTTGTCTCATCTTTTTTATAATTAATTGTATATACTTTAGCACTTAATATATTAATCTCATTTTTAAAGTTAAAAGTTATTTGTCCTTGATTACTACTAGAGCCCATTTTTAAAGCATAATTTTCTTCAAAATATACTTTGCTAGTAGAAATTGATTGAACATCTATATTGTTAATTTTTGCAACAGTTTCAATTCCATCTCCATTTGAAGTATCCTTTGTAACAGTTCCAAATTCGATACTACCTATTTTAGAATTAGTATCTGTTGAACTAGATTTACTACTATCTTCACTTGAAATTGAAATATTTGAACTAGATTTAGAAGAATCAGATGAACTAGAAGAGTTTAAACTACCACTTCCACTAGTTGAACTATTTGTAGATGAAGAAGAATCAACTGTTGATAAACCAGAATCTTTACTAGAACTAGAATTAGACAAACTAGTAGAACTAGATAAGCTATTTAAACTAGATAAAACACTACTAGATGAGTTAGGCTCACATGAACCAAGTGCAAATATTAAAGACAACAACAAAAATGAGAATCTTTTTTTCATAATTAATAAGTTTTTCCTACGGAATTATATTTTAAAGTATATACGTATTTTTTTCAACGCCAAAAATATTTTTACTATTCAAATATAAAACAAAATACACTTTTAAATAATTGATATTATTAAATAAGCTTATAAAAATCAGATAATGTATAACAATTATATTTAGATTTATCTATGTTATCTTCAAATCCACTTTTAGAAATAAATCCTAATTTATAGAATTCAATATCAAGATCTTTTACTTGATTTTCTTCCTCTTCAATCACTTTTAATAATATTTTTGAATTAGTGTATTTACATTCATAAGATACATATCCTTTTTTATCTAAACTAACTACATCAAATTCTCTATTTATCTTATTTTTTCTATCATCAAATGAATATTCACCAATATCTAAAATTAGATTATCTAGCTTATTTAAAAAATTCATTCTTAGTAAAAATTCTTTAGAAACATTTTCAAATTTATGTGGAATATAGTTAGAT
>CAVHUN010000003.1:0-12625 GCA_963639175.1 uncultured Prevotella sp. | reverse complement strand
CTCAAACAAAAGATATAACTTTCAAATGAGTAGAGGTCTAACATCACCTAGAAGAATATATGTATATTTATGACATATATTATCTTTTGAAGATAAAGAAGTGTTATTACTTCTTTAAAGCGGACTTGTTTCGCTTTTGTTCTACAAAACAAAATTATAGATTAGAATTTAAAAAGCTTAGATTTTCAAAAGATGAATTAATTAAAATTATCCAATATGGTATTCCTACTGGACTACAAAATTCAATTATTTCTTTTTCAAACACATTTATATTATCTAATGTTAATAGCTTTGGAAAATTAGCTACTACTTCATTTGGAGCATATAGTAAGATTGATGGGTTTGCCACTTTACCTGGAGGCTCCTTTTCAATGGCTTTATCTACTTATGTTGGTCAAAATATCGGCGCTAAAGATTATAAAAGAGCTAAAAAAGGAGCAATAGAAGGATTAATTGCTTCTATGGTAACAACTGAAATTATTGGTATTTTAATAATATTATGTGGAAGATACATAGTGAGTATGTTTACTTCTACTGAACAAGTAATTCAAGCTACATTAGTTCAAATTAGAATAATCGCTCCATTTTATTTTTTGTTAGCTTATTCTCATGGAATATCAGGAGTACTTAGAGGCGCAGGATTTTCTAAAACTCCTATGATAGTAATGATATTATTTTGGGTAGTAGTAAGAATATGTGGAATTCCTATTGCTTTAAATTATATAAATAACGATGTTACTACTATTTTCTGGTTTTATCCATTTACTTGGAGTTTATCTACTATTGTATTAACTGCTATTGCCTTTATTTGTAAATGGGATAAACCAAGAAATAAGAATAATAAAGAAAATAATATCCAAGAAAATGAAGAAGAAATAAATAATATAGAAAAAGAAGTTGAAAGTGTAAGTGAACAATAATTTGATATAGTTTATTTACACTTTTTTATTTTTAGTTAATTTTTAAAAATAGATAAAGTTTTAAATTGATAACAATAAAAATGAAAAAGCGCTTAAAATACAAAATAATCAAAAAATATTAACAAAAAAGTTGAATATAGCTAAATTAAGGATTAAAATATATCTATGTAAAAAAGAAAGGACTTACTTATAAAATGTTAGTTAATGCTTCACGTATGCTTAAACTTGCTAAGCAAGGACATTATGCAGTTGGTCATTTTAATACCAACAATTTAGAATGGACAAAAGCTATTCTTTTAGCTGCTCAAGAGACAAATTCTCCTGTAATTATCGCTACCTCAATGGGAGCTGGTAAATACATGGGTGGATATAAAACTGTTGCAGCTTTAGTTAAAGCTTTAGATGAAAGTTTAGGAATCACAGTTCCTGTTGCTTTACATCTTGATCATGGTAATTATGATGCCGCTAAAGCTTGTGTAGAGGCTGGTTATACATCAATCATGTTTGATGGTTCTTCATTACCATTTGAAGAAAATGTATTAAAAACAAAAGAATTAGTTAATTTAGCTCACGATAAAGGCTTATCAATTGAAGCTGAAGTCGGTGCTATTGGTGGTACAGAAGATGGTATCACTGCTGATGGAGAAGTTGCTGATCCAGAAGAATGTAGAAAGATTGTCGATTTAGGCGTAGATTTCTTAGCTGCTGGTATTGGTAATATTCATGGTATTTATCCAGAAGATTGGAAAGGTCTCCATTTTGATGCTTTAGATAAAATCAATAAAGCTACAGGAAATATTCCTTTAGTCTTACATGGTGGTACCGGTATTCCTGATGATCAAATTGTCCGCGCTATTAAAGAGGGTGTATCAAAGATTAATGTTAATACAGACTGCCAATTAGCTTTTGCTGAAGCTACAATTAAATATTGTGCTGCTGGTAAAGCTGATCCTACTGCCGCAAATAAAGATAAAGGATATGATCCTCGTAAATTATTAAAGCCTGGCTTTGAAGCTATCAAGGCTAAAGTAATTGAAAAGATTAAGCTTTTCGGTTCTGAAGGTAAAGCAGACGAATTCTTCAAGATTTAATCTTAAATGACTAGAAGTGTAAAAGCTTCTAGTTTTTTAGTGGGTGAAAATGATTTGTTTAGTATAAAAATTGCACCTGTAAGGTCATTTGTATAGTTTGAAGTGCAAAAACATTTGAAAATTGCACTTGAAGCTTATAAAATTAAAAAGGAGGTGCAATATGAATATTAAATCTAATTATTTCAAAATGAATAAATCTGATTTTGAAAAATATCTAAAAGATTTGAAAAAATCAAATAACACTATCTCATTTTTAGATGGTAAATATTTTTATGTTCAAAATTTTGAAGATTCTAATTCAATTCTTGAATTAAATAAAAAGATAATTGAGTTAGATTATATTATTAATTCATTTTCTACATTTTCTAAAAATCAAATTGTTCAATTATTCTTATTAGATGAAATTGAATCTACTAACAAAATAGAAAATATATATTCTACTAAACACGAAATATTTTCAATAATTAATAAGGCGTCTAGTTCTTATGATAAAAAAATCGTGTCTATTTCTAATTCTTATAAATTGTTATTAGAATCTAAAATGATAAAAATCGAATCTAATAAAGATATTAGAAATACATACAATATTCTTTTAAAAGACTGTATAGATAAAAATGATTTACCTGAAGGTGAATATTATAGAAAAAATCAAGTTTTTATTACTAATGGAATTAAACTAATTCATAAAGGAGTGCTAGGAGAAGAAAACATTAATAAATACATGGATGAATTTATTAGTCTTTATAATTCAAATATAGAATTAATAACTAAATTAATATTAAGTCATTTCTTATTTGAATATACACATCCTTTTTATGATGGTAATGGAAGATTAGGAAGATTTTTATTTTCTAATGGTCTTTATTTAAATTCTAACAGTTATTTTTCTTTTCTTATTTCCTCAGCGTTTCTAAATCAAAAAGATAAATATTACAAAGCCTTTAAATTAGGAAATGATCAATATGAATTTGGATGTTTAAATTCGTATTTTGAAACTATATTAGAAATCTTAAATTCTCAAATTGATATAACAATTAATAATTTAAAGAATCAAAAAGATAAATTGAATGATATAAAATTACCTTTTAAAATGACTAAATTAGAAGAATCAATCTATAAAATTATTTATGAAGGGACTTTATTTTCATATTGTGGAATTTCTAATCAAGAAATAATAGAACAAATAGGTGTATCTAAAAGAGGACTTATTTATTGTTTGAATAAATTTAAAGATAACAATATTTTAGAAGATACTAAAATAGGAAAATATGATTATCATAAATTGAAAATTGATTAGTTATATTATTTATTATCTTCATTTTCAATAGAATTTATTAGTTTATTTGCTACTATTAAATGAGAAAGAAAATTGATATACTTAATATTGGTTAAAAAACCAACATTATTTAATATTTGAAATTTTTATGGAACAAAAGAATGAACAAAAAGTAACTAGAGTTGCTTTGTATGCTGATCTAAGAGATAAAATAGAGAAAATGGACACTCTATCTTTTGATGATCCTAATAGAGATGAAAAATATGGGGTGAATAACAAACAACCAGTAATGCCAATTATTCATGAGCAAGCTATGGATGAAAAAGAATTAAAAGAAAGTCACATTAAAAAGAACACATTATCAATTTCAATTGAGGACTTAATTAAACAAAACGATGATTATACAATCGCTTTAGAAAAAGAAGCAATTGATAAATCTTTTAAGGAAGTTAAAAAGAAGAACAGCCCTTATGCTGGAAAAGGCAAAATAATTATTCCTGTTTTGATTGTGTCAATTATAGTCTTAATTTTAATAATTGTATTGTGCTGTGTTTTATTAATTAAATAAAAGGAGGGACTTACTAATGTCAATTATTATCGCTTTAGATGGACCTTCTGGTTCAGGAAAATCTACAATCGCTAAATTGATAGCGAAAAGATACAACATTTTACATATTGATTCAGGTGCTATGTATAGAGCAATGACTTTATATTGCCTTGAAAATAATATTGATCCTAAAAACGAAGAAAAAGTTTGTGACGCTATTAATTTAGCAAACATCAGTTTTGATCATTTAGGACATATCATTTTAAATGGAAAAGATGTTTCAAAAGAAATAAGAGAAAAGGAAGTTAGTGATAATGTATCTTTTGTTTCTAGCTATAAAAAAGTTAGATTAGCCTTAATTGAATTACAACGTGAAATAGGTAAACATGATTCAATTATTATGGATGGAAGAGATATTGGAACATTTGTTTTCCCTAATGCTGATGTAAAAATATATCAAATTGCTTCTAGTGAAACTAGAGCCAAAAGAAGATTGAAACAAAATCAAGAAGCGGGAATTGAATCTAGTTATGAAGAAGTCTTAAAAAATATTGAAACTAGAGATTACATTGATTCTCATAGAGAATTTGATCCTTCTAAAAAGGCAGATGATGCTATTGAAGTAGATACTTCTAATATGAGTGTTGAACAAGTAGTAGAAAGATGCTGTCAAATAATAGATGAAAAAATAAAAGGAGCAAAGATATGAAATTATTAGGAAAAGTCGCATTAGTAGGTGCTCCTTCTGTTGGTAAATCAACTATTTTTAATAGAATGATTCAACAAAGAAAGTCCATTGTATCTGAAGAACATGGTATTACTAGAGATAGATTGTATGCCAAATGTGAATGGTTAACAAAAGAATTCATATTGATTGATACAGGTGGAATTGAATTAAAAGATGCACCATTTCAAAAAGAAATTAAAGCTCAAGTTGAATTAGCTATTGATGAAGCTGATGTCATTGTTTTTGTAGTTGATGGTAAAACTGGTTTAAATATCGATGATGAATATGTGGCTAGAGAATTGTATAAAGTTACTGATAAGCCAATTATTTTAGCTTGTAACAAAGTTGATAATGTTGAAATGAAAGATGTGGCCTTTGATTTTTATTCATTAGGTTTTGGAGAGCCAATTATAATTTCTGCTGCTCATGGTATTGGAATTGGTGATTTGTTAGATAAGATTATCTCTTATTTACCTGATAAAGATTTACCAAGTCTAGAAGGGGATATAACTTTTACATTAATTGGTAGACCTAATGTTGGGAAATCTTCTTTAGTTAACGCCTTACTTGGCGAAAAAAGAGTCATTGTTTCTAATATTGAAGGAACTACTCGTGATTCAATAGATACTCCTTTTATTAGAAATGATAAAAAATATGTTTGTATTGATACAGCTGGTTTAAAAAGAAGAGGAAAGATCTATGAATCAGTTGATAAATACGCTGCTTTAAGAGCGGTAGATGCAGTTAATAGAGCTGCAGTTGTTTTACTTGTTATTGATGCTTTTCAAGGAATCACAGATCAAGATAGACACGTTGTAGAAGCTGCTACAGAAGCATATAAACCAATTGTATTTATCGTAAATAAATGGGATTTACATTCTCATGAACAAAAGGCTCAATATAAATTTAGCTTAGAATTAAGAAGCTATTATAAATTCTTAGACTATGCTCCAATTGTCTTTACTTCTGCAAAAAACGGTTCTAATTTACAAGCGATATTTGATGCGATTGATAGTTGTTTTGATTCATATAATAGAAGAGTTCAAACTTCTATGTTAAATCAATTAATTTTAGATGCCCAAATTTCTAATCAACCGCCTGATTTTAATGGTGGAAGAATTAAGATAAATTATGCTAGCCAAGTTTCTACTTGCCCTCCTACATTTGTTTTATTTGTCAACAATCCTAAATTCATGCATTTCTCATATGAAAGATATTTAGAAAATGTCATTAGAAATGCTATGCAATTACAAGGAACACCTATAAAAATAATTTGTCGTAAAAAAGATGGTGGTGAAAATAAATTATTATGAAAGTCTTAGTATTTGGAGCAGGTAGTTGGGGAACTAGCTTAGCTCAAGTTTTAATAGATAATAATCACGATGCTATTTTATATGGCAATGATAAAGAAGTGGTTGATGAAATAAATAACAAGCACACTAATTCAAGATATTTTGGAAAAGATGTCATTTTACCTACAAAATTAAAAGCTAGTAATTCTTATAAAGAATATTTAAACGATATTGATATTTTAGTAATTGGAGTTCCTACTTTAGCATATAGAGAAGTCTTAACTTCAATAAATGAATCTTTAAATAAGAAAATATATTTTGTTTCAGTTGGTAAAGGATTTGATCCAACTACTGAAAAAAGATTATCTGAAACAATAAGAGAAATTATCCCTGAAAACAAAAGATATCCAATCGTTTCATTAATTGGTCCAAGCCATGCTGAAGAAGTAATTTTACGCTTATTAACTTGTATTACTTCTACTTGTTGTGACATTCAAACTGGTAAATTGATTCAAGAAGTCTTTTCTAATTCTTACTTTAGAGTTTATACAAATGATGATGAATTAGGAGCTGAATATGCTGCTAGTATTAAAAATGTCATTGCTATTGCAAGTGGAATATTATCTGGACTTGGATATGGAGATAATACTAGAGCAGCTTTAATGACAAGAGGGCTTGCTGAAATGGTGAGATTTGGCACTAGTTTAGGTGGCAAATTAACTACATATTTAGGACTTACAGGTATTGGTGATTTACTAGTTACTTGTACTTCTACTCATTCAAGAAATTTCAACGCTGGTCTAATTATAGGAAAAGATGATTCAGCTGCTAATTTTTTAAAAAATAACAAAATGACAGTAGAAGGAATTAGAACTAGTAAAGTAATTCATGATATGGCGTTACTAAATAAAATCGATATGCCAGTTGTTGAAGGCATATATCAAATTCTTTATGAAGGTAAAAAGCCATCTAATATAATAAAACAAGTCATGAATAGACCTTTAAAAAATGAATTCTAATAAAGTTTAAAGTAAATTATTTATTTTTTTGACAAATTGTATAATTTGATTTATTATTTTAAAGTATATAAAGGAGTTAATTATGAATATTGCAGATTTAACAAATTCAATTAGTGCAAAAACCGGTTTATCTAAAACAGATGCCGAATCAATAGTTAGAGAAGTCTTTGAACAAATCTCTGCTTCTTTAAAAAGTGGTGAAGAAGTAAAAATCGCTAATTTTGGCACATTTACTAAAAAAGTAAGAGCCGCTAGAGTTGGTAGAAATCCAGTAAATGGTGAAGAAATACAAATTCCTGAAACAAATCAAGTCGGATTCAAAGCTGCTAAACATTTAAAAGACAGCTTATAATATAAAAAATATAAGATATTAGTAAGGACTATTTGAAAAGATAGTCCTTTTAAAATTAGATAAAAACAAGTAAGATAATTAATATATGAACAAAAAATACAAAGAAATATTTGATTACTTATCTTCAAATTTATCTACTAGTGAACTATATTCAATTGGTGGAACTAGCAGGGACTTATTATTAAATAAAGAGATTGAAGATTTTGATTTTTGCTCTATTTTATTACCTAGTCAAGTTGAACAAATTTTTAAAGATGGCAATTATACTTTTGCAAAATATGGAGGAGTAGAATTATCTTATTTAAATAGTCGAATTACCTTAACTACTTTTAGACAAGATTTAGTTTATAAAGATCATAGGCATCCTCAAGTTAAATTTATTTCTTCTTATAAAGAAGATTCTTATAGAAGAGATTTTACAATTAATGCCATTTATATTAATCATTATGGGAATATATTTGATCCTCAAAATGGAGTGAAGGATTTAAATAGTAGCATTATAAGAATGATAGGAGATATTCCAACTAAAATAAATGAAGATCCTTTAAGAATATTGCGTGCCTATAGATTTAAATCTCAGCTGAATTTTAAAATAGAAGAAGAATTAGAAAAATATATAGACACTAATTTTGACTTATTAAGTAAAATATCAAAGGGTAAAATAATTCAAGAATTAAAAAAATGTGACTATAATATGTTGACCTACTTATTTAATCGCTTAGTAGATGATAAGATTATTGAAAAGGAATATAAAAATGAACTTAACTTATAAAGATATAGATTATAAAAAATTTTTAATTAGACATTATAAACACTATAAATTAAACGAAGAACAATTAGTGGTAATTTTATGCATTGATGATATTTTAGAAAATATGGAAACGTTGATAAGTGCAGAAGATTTATTAATGTATGTCAGTTTATCAAAAGATGAAGTCGATAAGATTTTAGTTAGTTTATTAGAATTAAATTATATTGCCTATGTCAATAATTCTTCTAATAAATTAATTACTACTTTACAACCTTTATACACAAAAATAGTAAAGGATTTTAAAAGAGATATTTATATAGAAAATGAAGAAAAAAAAGATAAGACTACTTCTTCAAAAATAAATCAGTTGTATCCTTATTTTGAAGAATTGATTGGAAGACCATTAAACGGAAAAGAAGTAGATAGAATCGGTATTTGGATTAGATCTGGAATAAGTGAAAATAACATTAAAGAAGCAGTCAGTAAAATAAAAGCTAAGTCAAATAAAATCTCAATAAGTGCAGTAGATAAAGTCTTACACGCTATAAGTAAAAGTGAAGATATCTTAGTAGATGGTTATTCAATTCAAAATGACCAAGAATGGGTTACTGATTCAGCTAAAACAAAAGAAATCTTATCTAAAAAATGGATAGAAGAAGATGACTAAAAAAGAGAAGATAGTAATTTTAAAACATCATTTAGATAGTTTATATCCAACTACAAATGTGTTTTTAAATTCTTCAAATGAATTTGAATTTTTAGTTGCAGTTATTTTATCAAGCCAAGCTCAAGATAAAGTTGTAAATCAAGTAACGCCTATTTTATTTAATAAATATAAAACTATTAGTGAATATAAAAACGCTTGTTATGATGAATTGTTAGATATTATTAAAATTGTTGGGCTAGGCCCATCTAAAGCTAAACATATAATTGAATTAGCAAATGTCATTAATAGTGAATACAATGATAAAATTCCTCATGATATAAATAAATTAAAAAGCTTACCTGGGGTTGGTCAAAAAACTGCTAGTGTATTTTTGGGTGAAATTGATAATAAACACTATATTCCAGTTGATACTCATATTTTAAGAATATGTATACGTTTAGGAATTGTATCTAATAAAGCTAATCCTAGTCTTACTCAAAAAGTATTAGAAAAGAATTATCCTTATCAAGATCATATGAATTTTCATCGTCAAATGATTTTATATGGGAGAAATATTTGCTTAGCATCAGCTAAAAGAAAATGTGAAGAATGTCCATTTGAATTTTGTAAACAAAGAATCAAATAAAAAATGAGCCTATTTATTAGACTCATTTTTATCATCTTGATTTTCTTCTTGAATTAATTGAGTTTCATCAATTTGTTCTAATCTTGAATTGATAACTTGTGATTTAGGTCTTGAATTAGATTTTGTATCTAACATGTACCATAAAATTGTTAAGATTTCAAATATAGCAGAGACAAAATATAGATACCACATGTGATCTGAAAATTGTTTTAAGGAAGTGACAAGTAATACGCTTACTCCCCAGTTAATTCCAGATACTAGAATCATGTTGTATATTCTTGAGCCCCAAATAGAATTTAAGACTAATGCGACAATAAATGAAACTGGAATAGCAGCAATAAAGCATAAAAATGAAGGGTAGGTATTTGGTTTAATTATTTCTAATAAGACATATGTTATCATTGCAATAAACCACACTAAGATGATTGAAAGTACTAAGATAACATATTTATTTTTAGTAAATGACTGAACCTTTTCTGCATATGTTTCTTGGTGGAGAAGTGCTTCAATAGGAATATTATAAATATCAGCGATTTGTTTTAAAACGTTGATATCAGGAATTCCTTCACCTCTTTCCCATTTAGAAATTGCTTTATCAGAATAATTCAATTTGCTTGCTAATTGAGTTTGAGTAAGGTTATTAGCTTTTCTATATTTGATTAAGTTTTTAGCTATAATTAGCTTTATATCAGGTATTCTTTCCATACTACTATAGAATATTATTAAAATCGCACTTAGTCAAGCAAAATAGAATGCCTCTACTATAAGTAGAGAAAGGAAAATTGATAATTTAAATTGGCAAAATAGCTTATAAATTAGCCTTTTTTCATTTATTCAAGTCAATTTTACCTAGGGAAAGCTATATTTTCTTATTTTTTAAGAATTAATTTTGATATTTAACTTTTTAGAACTTTCTATTTCTAAAATCGATATTTTTACATTAAAATAGAGCCAATCTACAATTAGTAGAATAGTTAATTTTATTAATGTAGTAGGAATATACACATTAATCTAATGATTTAATATAAAATATTAATGAATTAATTTGAGGTTATATTATGGAATATAAAATTATTGTAGACTCTTCATCAAATTTGAAAAGCGATTATATAAAAGATGATAACGTTGGTTTTGAAGTAGTCCCATTAACAATTAGAATAGATAATAAAGATTATGTTGATGATGATAACATCGATGTGAAAGAGATGCTTTCTAATTTAGCTAAAACAAAAGAAAAGCCTACTACAAGCTGTCCTTCTCCTGCTAATTTTGCAACTGCTTATCAAGGGGCAAAATATGTTATTTGTATTACTATTTCTTCAAAAATGTCTGGATGTTTTAATTCGGCCTTTGTTGGAGGAATGGATGATGAAGGTGCTAAAATTCACGTTATAGATTCTTTAGGTACTTCAGGCAGTTTAATTTTAATTGCTGATAAAGCCTATGAATTAATTAAGCAAGGCTTACCATATGAAGAAATTTGTGAACAATTAGATACTTTTGCAAAAAGCACCACTTTGTTATTTGTTTTAGACAAATTTGATAATTTAGTTAGAAATGGCAGAATGAGTAAGATTGCAGCTTTTGTTGCTACTAGTTTATCTATTAAACCAATTTGTTTAGCTGAAAATGGCGAAATTAAAGTTTATAAAAAAGTAAGAAGTATGAAATTAGCTATTAAAGGTTTAGTTTCTGAAATTGCTCAATTTACTACAGGAGTAGATATTTCAAAAAGAACATGTATTGTCTCATGTATAAATGGTGATGAAATTGGTCAAGAAGTTAAACACTTAATTGAAGAACAATACAATTTTAAAGAAGTTAGATTAGTTGATCATAAAGGCTTATGTGCATTTTACGCCTTAGAAAATGGATTAATAGTAACTTTCTAATTTAAATATATCTCACTTTACTTTATAATGAAGGTGTCATGAAATTATTAAAAAGCTTATTAGAAGACGCAAATCACTTATTATTCTTGGATTTTGAAGGTACTCAATATACTCATGAAGTTATTGCAGTAGGAGCAGTTTTAGTCACTTGTGATGCAAATTATGTTCCTATTGGTGAACCTTCTACTTTTAAATGTTATGTAAAAGCTAACGCTCCAATTGGACCAGTTGTTGTTACAATGACTGGAATAAGTGAAGAATTATTAAAAGAACAAGGTATATCTTTTAGTCAATTCTTATCTGATTTAAATCATTTCTTATCTAATAATTGTTCGCGTTTAAAAGTTTTAACTTATGGTGATCAAGATAAAAGAATGTTATTTAATTCTTTTAAACAAATTGATAAACCTAGTAAATTCCAAACTGATTTTGTAAATTATCTAGGTAGAAATACAGTTGATTTAGGCGCTTTTATTTCTAAATATTTAAGAGGAAAGAAAAGCGAATATATTTCTTTAATACATTTAAGAGAACTTTTAAAAATTCCACCTAGTGGAACTAGTCATGATCCTTTAGTTGATGCTTTAGATTTATATCATATATTTCAAGTTTTAGTTTCTAAAAAAGAAGTCTTAATTGAATCGTATAAATCTTTATTAAAAACTAGTAATTTGTTACCACCTCCAGTTAAAAAACTAATTATAGATTTAGATAATGATGCTAATTTAACTAAACAAGATTTAATAAATGCTTTAGAGGTTTATTTTTCATGAGATATCCTAATGGAAAAGAATATATTCAACCTATAAAAGAAGAAAATACTGTTAATAAAAAACACTACAATTTAAAAGATAACGCTTCAAATAGAGGAATGGGTCTTGAAGAGGATATTTCTTTAGCATGTGAATATTACAATAATTTAGGAATGTGTCTTATTTATAAAAGACCTACTCCTATTAAAGTTGTAAGAATGGATAATATTAATAAAACTAAGATTGTTGAAGGATATTTTTCTAGTAAGTCTACTACTGATTATAACGGATTATATAAAGGTAAATATTTAGATTTTGAGGCAAAAGAAACTATTAATAAAACTTCTTTTTCTTTCCATAATATTAGAGAACAACAAATATCTCATTTAGAATCAGTTAACAAACTAAATGGGCTAGCTTTTTTTATAATTAGAATGAAGGCTTATAATCAAACTTTTTTAGTTAAATATATAGATGTAAAAGAAATGTTGAATTCTTCTAGAAAATCAATTACATATGATTATATTTTACAAAAAGGTATTTTAATTAAAGAAAGTTATGTGCCTAAATTATTTATTTTAGATGCAATTGATAAAGCTTTTTTTGTTGCTTAGGAAATTGTATTTGTAATGTATTTTGAAATATTATTTTGGATGTTCCAAAATATTCTCACGATATTTTATAAAATATATGTGGGGAGTAAAAGTGTGGAGT
>CAVHUN010000002.1:0-19118 GCA_963639175.1 uncultured Prevotella sp. | reverse complement strand
GCTCATATCTTTCTTGATCAGAATAGTAATGATGCTTTTCTTTCATTAATAAAACCTCCTAGCTTTCATACTAGAAGGTTAACAAATAATTGATTCACTTGTTAGGGTGTTATTTTTTGACGTATACATTGTCAATAGTTTTTTGTTGGTTTCTATCAATTGAAAATGTAGGTTTCTAACAATTTCATTATGCTATTTACAACTTATTGTAACTCTCCATAGTTGGCCTTTAATTAAAATGTTAAATTGCGTTTTATATGAATATTCTAATGCTTGGGAACAGGTAGTTTATTCTTTAAGAATACCTACATATTTTAAATTAGTAGTTTTGTACATATTAACTTTAGCAGTGATATAAGGTGTATGTATTGGTAAATGAATAATTATTTAAGATATAAATGTCTTTGTAAATGTCTTTGTAGATTATGCTATAAAGTTAAAAGTTTTGTTAACAAAAATATGCGATGAATTGTGCTTTAAGTTAAGAACCAATTATAAGATTATGAAGAATATTTTTCATCAGTTAGAAAGTCGATGATACCTACATGTTCAATTCCGTTTTTATCAGTGTATGGTAAATATAAATCTCCTTCGATGATGATTTTTCTAAATGAATCTTTGATTTTCAAAAACGAATTGGATTCTTGTTGAAGCTTTTCATCGTCATAGATTCTATATGCTGATTGGATATAGAATTTCTCACTTCCCATTGTTGCGATGAAATCGACTTCGTATTGCTTTCTTGATCTTGTATTATCATTATTAGTTTCAATTACAGGTACTACTCCAATATTAACAGCGTATCCTCTTCTTTTAAGTTCCCTATAGATTACTGATTCCATTAGATGACCTCTATCATTTTTACTAAATGAAAGAAGGGAATTTCTTAGTCCACAATCAGCAAAATAATATTTCTTGCTACTTGCAATTAGGTTATTTCCTCTTATGTCAAATCGATTGACTTCGCTTATAAGAAAAGAATCTTTGAAGGCTATTATGTATTTTTCAATGGATGTTCTAGAGATTGATTTGTCTTCTTTTTGCTTGAAAAGCTCAGATATTTTGTTTATTGATATTAGTGAACCTTCACTTGAAGCTAGAACAGAAAGCAATTCTTTAATTGTTGTGCTATTTTGTATGTTTGCATGTTCAAGAATATCTTTAAGATAAGTGAGTTCAAAAAGGCTGTTTAAGTAAGAAATTTTATCTTGGTTATTTCCATATGCCACCATTCCAGGCATACCACCAAATGTTAAGTATTCTTCAAAAAGTATTCTTTTGTCTTTATTAGGAAAAGTACCAACATATTCACTAAAAGAAAGTGGTGCAAGATCTATTTGCCATCCTCTTCCTCTAAACTCTGTGAGAATATCAGAAGATAGGAGATGGGAGTTACTTCCAGTTACATAAATATCAACATTTGGGTAGGAGGAAACAAGGCCATTAAGAACTTGATAGAAGTTAATTTGAGGTACATCACCATTATTGGTTTTATATCCTTCAAAAGCTGGATTAGGAATGCTTTGACAAAATTGTATTTCATCTATGAAAAGGTAAAATTTATCACTTTTGTTGATCTTGGTTTTGATGAATTCTTCTAATTTGATAGGATTTAATAGATTTGAATTTTCACTGCTTGAAAGATCAAGATAAATAATTCTTTCATTTAAAACCCCAGTTGAAAGAAGATAGTCTTTGAATAAGGGATTTAGAAGATAAGACTTGCCACATCTTCTGATTCCAGTGATAACCTTGACCAAGCCATTATGCATGCTTCTTATGAGCTTGTTTAAGTAAAAATCTCTTTTGATTTCCATTGTATTGCACTCCTTTACACACAAATTGTAACATAAATTGCTTTAAAATGTAAATTTATAACGCTTTTAAAGAAAAAAGTGTGCAAAATCACATTTTATGCAATAACTTTTGTGCTTTGAAAAAGGAACATCTATAGATAATGTAAGCAACAAAAATGTTGATTAAACCACTAAGTGAAATAAATGATATTGATAAAGAAAAATTAAATAAAGTGTATAAACTTTACCCATTATTAAAACAACTTATTGAAACAATGCTTGAATTTAAAGGAATGATTGTTCCAGTTTTTTATGAATTCCATAATAACACCAGGGTTTGAATGATACTTAAGACCAGCGCTTATCAAAACGTTGGTGTCGATGACTACATAGAATTTCATTTGTTCTTAGCGTTTCTTTCTTCTCTTGATAATCTGATTTCTTCATTGATTTCATCTAAGGTCATTTCAGAGTTTTCGTTTTCTTTAGAAATTTTTTGCATTTTGGAAAGAGCATCCCAGTCTTTTGATATTTTATCTTTTAAAACCATGTCAAATGGAATGCTGTTGTCGGCAATTAATCGTGCGATGCAAATGCGAATATAAGTTTGAAGATCGATGCCAAGTTTGTCGCAGATAATTGTAGCTTGGATTTTTGAAGTTTCATCTATTCTAAATTGTACTAAATTGGTTGCCATATTTATCTATCTCCTTCTATATTTATTAAAAGCTAAGTTATCAGCATTTTCAATTATTTGCATGCAAGTGAATGCGATTGAATGAATTTGATGTATTTTTGAAAATACAAATATAATGAATATTGTATTTAAATTCTTAGATTTTAAAAATAGAGTTTCAAATGCTTTAGAAATCAAAAATAAAGAATTAATTGAGAATTTCCAACAATTTTATTATATAATTTACTTTAACAGCCAACTTTTTTATTTTTATATAACATCTGCTCAAATTATTAATGCAACGATAAATCAGTAGGACTTAATTCTATTTTTCCATTTGACAGTATTCTAGAATAAAGAAACTGATGCTTATACATATCATATAGCATTCATTCTACTCTCATATAAAACAAAACATCTAAATTGAAGTAATTGGAAGTACATATGTTTTATCATCTATTTTATATATTGTAGATGTATTACAGATTATACAGCTATTTCCAATTTCATAATTTGTTTTAGCTAACTGCTTAAAAGCTTTCACATCTTTATTTGAGAATTCTACCCCTGATTTACATTCAACAAAGTGCAACACTCCACCTTTAATAATGACTAAATCAATCTCGTTTTGATTTGTGTCGCGATAAAAGTAGAAAGTATCATCAAGACCATTATTTCGATATGACTTTCTGATTTCGTTTATGATGTATGTCTCAACAAATCTTCCTTTAAATAGCGAACGTTGTAAAACTTCTGGATTGTTTAATCTTGCTAGATAAGCAGCTAAGCCTGTGTCAGAAAAATAGATTTTTGGTCTTTTGACAATTCTTTTCACGATGGATAATTCATTGTATGGCTGAAGTAGATAAATGATATCGCCTGCCATTAAGACACTCACCCATGACTTTATTGTCTCAACTTTAACACCTATTGCCTTAGCAATAGTATCATATACTAATTCCTCACCAGTTTGTGAAGCTAGAATCTCCATAAAGTTTTGAAATTTTAATTTATCTTTTAGATTGATTAACTGTGATACATCTCTTTCAAGATAAGTAGAGACATAATCAGAATAATAGGAATCGGAATTAAGCTTACTATTAGCATGCAATTCAGGATACATTCCTCTTACAATTAAAGAGAACAGATCATGAACATCTATTTTAAAATCATTTGCTTTTTTCATAGATTCAATAGGGTCTATATCAAAAGCATGTTCTTCACATCCAAATATTTCTCTTGTGCTTAAAGGAGACATTCTAACAATAGAGACTCTTCCAGCTAAGGATTCACTTACACCTTTCATCAATTCGTATGTACTTGAACCTGTAATGATATACATTCCATAGTTTGAACCTTTTTCAAGCTTTTCTTTATTTACGATAGATTCTAATACATCAAAAAGCTTAGGTGCATATTGTATTTCATCAATGATAAGTGGCCATTTATGAACTTGAAGAAAAGATTCTGGATCAGAAATAGCTAATTCTCTTTCTCTTAAATCATCCAATGAAACATAGTTATAGTTATATTCCTTTTTGATTTCATAGCAAAGAGTAGATTTACCTACTTGTCTTGCACCAGTTACTAAGGTGATAGGCTTGCTTTTAATGCTAAGAATGATTTGTTTCTTAATTGTTCTTTCAATCATATTGTCATGGCTCCTATATACATATATTATATTTTAGTATTTTTTCTAGTTCAACTGGAAATTATACTAAAAATAAAGCTTATACGTGTTTTCAGGTTTGTAAATATTCACTTTAGTAATAATACTTAATACATATTTTTGTGCAAATGCACATTTTTACGTATTAAGTATGCGATTAAATTTGAAATAATACATAAAAATGTGCAAAATTTTTAAAATCACTTTAAGGAAAAGAATTAAGAATTAACATTTTGAGTGACGATATGTTACTTTATAACAAAGTAAATGATAGTTTTATATTAACAGAAGAAAAGATATGAGTATTTTTGTTTAGTGTTGTCTTTAATTTGATAAATTACAAAACTACCATATAATCATTCAAATTAATTTAATAAGAACTTGATGTCATCATCACTTAAGGCTGTTCTTGAATTGATATTATCGAATATATCGGAAAGGTCTTTCTTTTTGTCTTGTAATTCTAAGACTTTTTCTTCAATAGTATTTTTCATTACAAGTTTATAAATGATAACTTTTCTTGTTTGACCAATTCTATAAGCTCTATCACTTGCTTGATCTTCAGCTGCTAGATTCCACCATGGATCTAAATGAATAACAATATCAGCACCGATTAAATTGAGACCAGTCCCGCCAGCTTTTAATGAAATTAACATGACTTTAATATTGTCACTAGTATTAAAATCGTCAACTAATTTAATACGTTTTGTAGCAGAAGTGCTACCTTGAATTGTGTCATGAGAGATATTTTCTTTATCTAATAGTAGTCCTAAATGATCTAAAACAGTAGTAAAAGAAGAGAAAAGTAATATTTTATGATTTTTACCAACTGCTTCTTTAATTAATGATATGGTGTATTCAAGCTTAGATGAGGTTTTATCAAAATCTAAGAAGATAGAAGGATCTACACATAATTGTCTTAGTCTAGTTAAAGCAGATAAGATCTCAATTCCACCACTTTTACCTTTCTTTTCACCTAACATTTGTCTAGTTTTTAAAAGGTAGGCATTATATAATTCTTGCTCTTTTTCATCCATTATGAGTTCTTGAGCGATAGTTGTTTTTCCTGGTAATTCAGTTAATACATCATCCTTTTTTCTTTTTAATAGGAAAGGAGAAACAATGTTTTCAAGATGGGTTCTACTTTCTTGAGTTAAGTCGAATTTACCATAAATATTTTTGAATTCGGAAAAGCTTTTTAAATAGCCTGGCATTAAAAAGTCAAAGATTGACCATAAATCCATTAAAGAATTTTGAATTGGAGTACCTGTTAAGGCAAATTTATAATCAGCGTTAATTGTTTTAACTGCGCGTGATTTTTTAGATAAAGCGTTAGCAATATATTGTCCTTCATCTAAAATTAAAAAGCTGAATTCTTTATCTTTAAAATAATCTAAGTCTATACGTAAAGAATCATAAGAAATAATATAAGTTGTATTATCAGTTTGTAGCTTAGCTAATTTAGCGTGTCTATCTTCTTTACTAGTAGAAAGTACAACAACATTTGCAGATGGGTTCCATTGATTAAATTCTTTTTCCCAGTTATAAGTTAATGATTTAGGGCATACTAAAAGATTAGGTTTATTAGTGTGATATTGACTTAAAAATGCAATTAGTTCAAAGCTTTTTCCAAGTCCCATATCATCAGCTAGAATTCCTGATAGCTTATTTTCTTTTAAAGCAGTTAACCATTTAACACCTTTAATTTGATATGGTCTTAATGATTTTAATATGTTTTCATCTAAAGATAATTCTTGATCATCATAATTTTGAATTTTATCAAATAATTCTTTGATTTCTTTTGACATTTTAACATCTTGTCTAGCTTTTAATTTTAACGCTTGATAGATAGGGACTTTCTTTTGATTTATATCAAAATCATTTAATAAAGAAATCATGTCTTTTCCATAGCCTTCATCTAAGACTAGGATTTCGTCTTTTAGTCGATAGTATTTCTTTTTCTTTTTATAAGCGGCTAAAATTGAATCAATTTCTTTTTGAGAATAATCATTTGATTGGAAATTAATTGAAAGCCAATCTTGATTAGATTCAATGACAATATTAATTCTTGCGACTGATTTTTTCTTTAGCTTTTTAAAATCTTCAGAGATAAATACTTGGCAAGTCTTTTTTAGTTGGTTAAGAGGGGAATTAACTATATTTGCAATAATTTCATCTTCTTTAATATTACCTTTTATTGGTAATTCTAATTCGTGAAGTTGATTTAAAAAAGCGGCAGTATTTTCTAAATATTTTTTACTATATTCATCATAGCTAGTTTCTTTTCCATCCATAAAATACATTGACTTACATATTAATTCAAAATTATCTTTATCTAGGTCAATATAATATTCAATATGATCAATTTGTTTTAAGGTATTAGAAAGGAAATTTTGTTCAATACTTACAACGTTTTTAACTGTTGGTACTAAAGATTGAGTGATTTCTTTTTTGAATAATGTTGAGTTAAACATTGGATTTTTTGATTTGAATAATAGCAATTGTTTTTCAACATCTGAGCTTAAACATATATATGTTGCTAAATGCTTTGTCTTATCAAAATAGACAATTTCTTTTGGAGTTAAAAAATCAAAAAAGAAAGAATTTCCATCTTCTAAATATGGTGAGACAATATTTCCATCTTTATCAATATAGACTTGGATGTTTTTAATTTGACTATCTAAATTGTATTCTTCATTGTTAAAAGATAGAGGTTTTAATGATGATTTTATTATTGGTTGAGTTAATAAAGCTTTTATGCCTTGACCGATAACTTTTCTAGTAAATGTGACTTGACTAGAATGATATTGATAAGAATCTTTATTGTATAAAGGTGAAAAGATAAATAATAATTGTCTAGATTTTTCTTCTAAAGGATAACCTTTTAATATAAAACGATCAAAAGCTGTATTTAATGAATATTTGCGTTTATTATTTACGCTTATAGAGTCAATATCATAAATTACTTCATCCATATATTCATTGTATTCTAGATTTATTGTAAAGAATAATTCTTCATTTTCTTCTGAAATTTCTTCTTCGTTTGTATTTTCATTTGTATTTATAGAATTAATTAATTTGTTGAAGTTTTGTTTAGTATTATCGTATTCTTCTATTTCTTGTTTTGTCATTCCTCTTTTAAGGACTTCTTCATCATATAAATCAGGGTAAAGACTTTTTAAGGTGTCTTCACTTGCACTTTTTTCTTTTTCATATAAATATATGATAAAGTCAAAAACAATTGGTAAAGTAGGATATATTGTTGGATTATAAATATCATCGATTTCACCTTCTGAATCAACAACAAATGATCCTTGTCCAAATGTGTCATCTATGAAAACATACTGCAAAGTATGCTTAGAAGAATTATAAGTGTAGTAGATATTTATTTTGTTTTCTTGCAAGGCTAGTCGAAATTTTTTGGCAATATCATGGTTTAATGGTTTAAACTTTTGTATATTTGTTCTAGATAGGTACATAAATTAAGCCTCTTTATTATATTTTTTAATTGGATAGTCAGAAATTATACTGTTGAATTTATAATATAATTCAAATAGTTGAGGAATATGTGAATGTGAACTTTCAAAAGTTGAATTTAGACATTCGTTAGCTTTAACAATTAAGTCATTAATAACTTTTGATTTATCTTTGTATTCTAAGATAATGTTTAAACAACAATAAATCTTTTTAAAATCTATGCTTTTTGAACGGAAAAGAGTCTGCGCAAGTTGTTTGAAACGTTTTTCAAATATTGGCATATTTTCATCAGTAAATATTAATTCTCTTAAATAATACATAGTTTTTAAATCGTATAGTTTAAGCTCATCTGTAGGTTGTTGATCTAATAAGTAAAAGAAATTACGATCTAGAGGTAATCCATATTGATATTCTCCTTTATCATAATTGTAGTAATAATAATTTCTATTAGCACAATCATGATGCGAAAAGAAATTTTTATATTCACTTTTTGTAGTGCTAGATAAATAAGGATAAATAAAAGCAGCTTCCATTCTTGTTAAAGTAAAGGTTTCTATTCTAGGTGCAAAACAAGCTAAGCATTGTTCTTTAGTTAAATTTGCTTTCATATATTTAATAAGGTAATCATCTTGGGTAAAAACTAGATGATTTTCTTGTTCTGCAAAATAACATTTAATTGCATTAAAACGTTTTAAACTTAAACATAAGAATAATAGAGTAGTGCGAACATCTAAATCAGGAGTTCTCTTTTTTGAAAGTAATTCAGCTAAAGATAAATCACTTAAATATTCAAGCATATTAGAATGCTCAACTAAAAATGAGGCAAGGGCTTTTAATGGAAATGAATTTGGGAAACTAAAAAGATCTATATTTTCAAAAAATTCTTTATCTAATTTATCTTTATAATAAGATAAAAATATTTCTAATGGTCTTTGTTTTCTAATCATTTGAAAAAGGGAAACAAGTTCTTTTGAACTTAATTCGAATTTGCTTAAAAAATTAGTCAGTGAGTCTTCATCTACATCATAAGAATGGAAATATGATTTTAAATCGTGTAGTGCAGAGTTAGTTAATTTTTTCTTTTTAGTTGAGTTTTCATCATTATTTTCATTTTCAGGTTTAATAGTTGAAGTAGAATTAGCTTCAATAATTGTAGGTTTATCTATATTAGTATATAAAGGTGTTTCATCTTCTTCCTCTTCTTCATTATCAAGTACATCACTTAGTTCTAAAAGGGAAGCGTATATATGTTTACAAAGATGACCAGAATTAAAATGAGGACAAGAACAATAGACATCTTCTACTTCTTGGGAGTCATTAAGAAATATTTCTACTTCATAATCATCTGAATTACCTTCGACATCAAAATAATATTTATTACCTCTGACTAATGGTTCGGACACTGCATTTACTTGATATAATTCTAATCCTCGTATTATAGACTTTGTTTCAAATTGACTAGCAAACTTTAATAGACTTTCTCTCATTTAAAATTCTCCTAACAACATATTTATTAGTTTATATTATGTAAGTATATGTATACAAATAGATAATGTAATTTTATCTAGATTTTCTATAGAAATTAAAAGATTTAAGCTATTTTTTGATTAAAGTAAGAAAGTCATGTATATTGGAAAATATGTTGTGTCACAATCTTAGTTAGTATCTTGAATTATTGCGGAGCATTAATCTAGTGCTAAGTGGGTATAGTTTAGAATCAATTTCTTCATTAATTTGCACATATTTTTAAATTTTATAAACAACTTTAATGCATTTTCTAAATGAAATCTTACTAGATATGTTGCATTTTCTAAATGAAATATTGCTAGATATGTAGCATTTTCTAAATGAAACTTAGAATTTTGGCTGGTATAGCATTGTTTAAATCTTTCAAATACTCAACGACTTTGGATTTACATATAAATAATAAACTACTTAAATATTTTTAATTTGCATATTTATCACATTTTAAAATTAATTTGTTTATAATAGTGATATTAAGGAGACAAAGTTAATTATGTATAATAAAAACGCATGGACTAATTATAGTCAAGATGAATTAGAAAAATTAATGGGCTTTGCTAATGGATATAAACATTTTTTATCTAAAGGGAAGACTGAAAGAGAATGTGTAAAGCTTGCTACAAAAGAAGCTGAAGAACACGGTTTTAAAAATATTAAGGATGTTAAATCTATTAAAGCAGGCGATAAGATTTACGCTACAAATAAAGGGAAAAACATCGCTTTATTTGTAATTGGTAAAAAAGATATTGAACAAGGATTAAGAGTACTTGGTGCTCATATTGATTCACCTAGATTAGATATAAAGCAAAATCCTTTATATGAAAGCAATAATTTCGCTTTACTTGATACTCATTATTATGGTGGTATTAAAAAATATCAATGGGTAACTATTCCTCTTTGTTTAGTTGGTGTTGTATGTAAAAAAGATGGAACAAAGGTTGATATTAATATCGGTGATAATCAAGATGATCCTGTTTTAGGAATTTCAGATTTATTAATTCATTTATCTGCTGATCAATTACAAAAGAAAGCCGCTAATGTTATTGAAGGTGAAAACCTCGATTTAACAGTTGGTTCAATTCCTTTAAAAGATGGTGAAAAAGAATCAGTTAAGGCTAATATTTTGAAATTATTAAAAGATAAATATGATATTGAAGAAGAAGATTTCTTAAGTGCCGAAATTGAAGTTGTCCCTGCTGGTAATGCTAGAGATTACGGTTTAGATAGATCAATGGTTGCTGGATATGGTCATGATGATAGAGTGTGTGCTTATTCTTCTATGAAGGCTGTTATTGATGCTGGTGAATGCGAATATACAACATGTGCTATTTTAGTAGATAAAGAAGAAATTGGTTCAGTTGGTGCTACTGGTGCTCAATCTAAATGGTTTGAAAATATCATTGCTGAATTAATTAATCTTCAAACTTCTTATAATGATTTAAAATTACGTCACGCTTTTGAAAATACTTTAATGTTATCAAGTGATGTTTCTGCTGGTTTTGATCCATTATTTGCTGGCGTTAATGATCCTAAAAACTCCGCATATTTAGGAAATGGTATTGTCTTTAATAAGTACACTGGTGCAAGAGGTAAATCAGGTTGTAATGATGCAATGCCAGAATATTTTGCAAAGATTAGAAAAGTTATGGATGATAGCAATGTACATTTCCAAACAGCTGAACTTGGTAAAGTTGACCAAGGAGGTGGAGGAACAATTGCTTATATTTTAGGTAATTACAATATGAATGTTATTGATGCAGGTATTCCTGTTTTAAATATGCATGCTCCAATGGAAATTATTTCTAAGGCTGATTTATTTGAAGCATATAAAGCTTATATAGCTTTTTGTAAGATTGATTAATAATTATTAAAATTTAAAAATAAGCGCTAAATACCATATATTTTATGGAATAGCGCTTTTATTGTGGATGTAAATTAATAGATTCAATTGATAATGGTATAGTTAAATTAAATAATGGAATAATTGATGGTACAATAACATATGTAATAAATGAAGAGGGAGAATTTATATTTGGAAAAAGATTTAATCCAAATAAAAGATCTCCTCATCCTACTTTAATTGGTGGTTTAGATCCTGTTGTTAAGTGTGCTAGAATGGTGACATTTAAAAAGGGAAAAATTATATCAATTAATCATATGAGTGGACATTTTAAACCAAATATAAAATCAATGAAGATAGTATATCAATCTTTAAGAAAAGTTGAAGAAAAATATCCTGAAGTATTTGAAAAATTTGAATGGAGGTAATAAAAATGGATTCAATAAAAGAAATTACTAATAAGTTATTTAGTGTAAATTACAATGAAGATTTTATTAAAACTAAAAAAAGTGAAGAATATGAGAAAATAGCTAAGGATTTAATTAAAAATAATGATTGGGATAAAGTGTTTTTATGCTGGTACGATTTTCTTATTAACGAATGTAAAACCGAAGATAAGATTTTAAATTATGCTCATTTATTTTGGAACTATGGAGGATATAAATATAAAATACCTAATCCAGCTGAATTTTGTGCATTCTTTTATGTAAATATTTCGCTTGAACATCATCCATGGGCTACAGCACTTATTGATGGAATCACATGGGAAATATTTATAAATGAGGGAATTTATTCTGAAGATAAAGATTATTTTGAAAATTTTGAACCTTTATTAGATTCTAATTTAGTATCCTCAATTAATAAATGGAAAGAAAAAGGGTATGGAATCAATTAAAGAATAAATAATATACCTATTTAAATAGAACTAATTAAATGACAGTAGCTTTTAAGATACACTAATCTAATTTAAAAGTTGAAATAAAAGAAATAATTAAAAATGATATAATTAAAAAAGGTGAATGTATTTTTTTAGGATTAGTAGATTTAAATGATAAAATCGCTACGATTAAAAGAATGGTTTGTTAGAAATAATGAACCAAGTTTTATTAAAACTACTATAGGAGTAAAAATAATGAAAGCAATTGATTCAAATATTTGTAAGAAACTATTTAGTTTGAATTATTGGAAAACAAGCCATGAAAAATTCATAGAGTTAGATAAACTAGCACATACTATTTTACAAGAAAATTCATGGGAAGATTTTTATGCGTGTTTTGATAATTATTTGAGAAATGATTGCAAAACAGAGGACAATGTTATTAATTGTGTCTGCTTTTTTGTTCATTATGTTGGTTTGCAATTTAAAATACCTAGTCAGTATGATCCTTATGATCTTGTGGGCTATATCTATTCAATGGTTGATTTAGAAAAACGTTGGACTGATTGTGATGTTTTTGATGATTTTGCTAATCAAGCTCTTAGAATTGATTTGTATAATGATCCTTATTATCAATTTTGGAGAGATCCTAAAATAATTGAGATTGCTGAAAAATACAAAAAAGAAAGGAAAATAAATCATGACAATAAAAGAGATAACTCACAAACTATTTAGTGTTAATTTTGATAAAGATCTTGATGATGACAATATATCTGATGCATATGAAAACATGGCTGAAAAATTAATTAAGAACAACAAATGGTCAGATGTATATGCGTGTTGGTATGATTATCTTGTTAATGAATGTAAGACAGTGGAAAAAATTGTGAATTATGCTAATTTGTTTTGGCTTTATGAAGGATATAAACAAATTATTCCTAATGCTGTGGAATTTTGTGCTTATTTTTATGCAAATATCTCTTTCCAACATTATTCAGCATCGACAGCTGTCATTGATGGAATTGCTTGGTATGCTCTTGTAAATTCAGGTATAATTTCAAAGAATGATTTATCTTTCGATAATTTTGCACCATATGATTTTCCAATAATCACTGATGCTATTAATAAATGGAAGGAGAAAGGCTATGGATTATATTAAATTATCAAAAGAAGTATCGTATGCATTAAGACATGCACCATGGGAATATGAACTTGAATTAGATGATGAAGGCTTTGTTCCTATTAGTCAGTTACTTCATTCTTTAAATTCTTCAAAAGAATATGAAAGAGAAATTACTAAAGAAGATCTTGAATATATAATTGAACATTCTGATAAGAAAAGACATGAGATTGTAGGTGATAAAATAAGAGCTTTATATGGACATTCACTTCCAAATAAGATTGAAAAAATAAAAGCAATTCCACCTAGTGTTTTATATCATGGAACTGCTAAAAGATTTTTAGATTCAATATTAAAAGATGGTTTACTTCCTATGAGTAGACAATATGTCCATTTATCTGTTGATACTGATATGGCAACTTTAGTAGGTAAAAGAAGAGATAAAGAACCAATTATTCTTGAAATTGATGCTAAACAAGCTTCTGATGATGGAATAGTATTTTATATTGGTAATGATAAAGTATGGTTAGCGGATAAGATTCCTGCTAAATATATTAAAGTTCTTAATTAGGATAAGATACAAGTTAATTAATTAATTTAAGGTTGTCTATTATGGCAGCCTTTTAAATTTATTAAAAATTCATTTACTAAAATTGCAAGTACTTGCAAAAAAAGTAAATAGAATAATTAAAAAATGGGAAAAGAGAAATTACCATCTACATAATAAAAAGATATTTAAATTATGTAAAAGATCCTATTCATAAATATATAACTGAAGAAGGTTTAGAAGTAATAAGTTTAAAAGAGTGGTTACTTAATAATTAGTTTTGATAATTTTTGAAAATTATTCATTTATTAAGTTTTTGTTAAGTTTCAGTTTCTATAATTCCAAGTATAAAAAGGAGTTAAGAAAATATGAAAAAGTTAAAATTGTTATTACCAGTTGTTGGATTAGTTCTATTTTGTCCTTCTTGTAATCTAAATAATCAATCTAGCTTGGATAGTGTTAATCAAGTTAGTTCTAGTTCAAATGTTACTACTAATTCTAGTAGTTATACTTCTACTTCTTCAAATAAAGTTTATGATACTTTAGGAAATGAAATTACAAGTGGAAGTGCTTCTATTTCATTTAATTATGGTAGACAAACTACTTCAAAGACTATTCAGGCTAAATATTTAATTGATGGAGTAACTGTTAATATTGATTCAGGTGAATATGTAAGTGAATCATCTTCTTCTAATCAAGTGGTGTTTTTAGTTATTAATGGTGGAATATTAAATATTAAAGGAACTTCTTCTAGTTATGTTAGCGTTTCTAAATCTGGTTCTAAAGCTAGTAATGGACAAGTAGATGATCATTATAATTTTTATGGTATTAATTCAGGTATTGTAGTATCTGGGTCTAGTTCAAGTGCAAGCATTGAATATGCTAATATTATTACTTCAAGTAATGGCTCAAATGCTATTGTTGCTACAAATGATGCAAATGTTACTGTTTCTTCTTGTGCTATTTCTACTTCTGGGTCAGCAGGTTCAAGAGGCTTACATACTACTTATGGAGGAAATATTGTTGCTAGTGATACTTCCATAGTTACTCAAGGTGTTTCATGTGCTTGTTTAGCTAATGATAGAGGTGGGGGAAATATCAATGCAACTAATATGGAATTAGAGACTAATTCTAATGGTTCGCCTTTAATTTATTCTACTGATTCAATTACAGTTTCTTCTTCAAAAGGGAAAGCTAATAAAGGGCAAATGGTAGTTGTAGAAGGTGGATCAAGTGCAAGTTTAACTAGTTGTAATTTTTCTTGTAGTGGAGATGGTAATAGAACTGGTACAAGTGAAATAAATTCTTCTAGTCATGTTATTGATGCAGCTGGTATTTTCATCTATCAATCATTTTCAGGAGATTCAAGTGAAGGAATAGATTATTTTAGTGCAACAAATTGTGAATTTGAAGTAACTTCAAAAGATGTTCCAATGTTTTATTTAACTAATATATCTGCTCAAATTAGTTTAACTAATAATAGTTTTACTCAAGCTTCTACTTCAGATTATTTATTAGTAGCTGAATCTACAAATCAATGGGGAAATAGTGGAAATAATGGTGCTAGTGTAAGTATTAATTTATCTAATCAAGACTGGGATAGTTCTAAAACTTATTGTGGATCTAGTTCTAGTATTTCTTATAAATAATAGAATTTAAAAAAGTGACTATAAGCTTAAATACTTATAGTCATTTTGATTAGGAATAAATTTTATTCAAATAATTGTTCACCTTCTATTTTAGAAAGGATAATATTAGAATATTCATTTTCTTTTAAGCTGTTCATTGTAATTAAAGTTAAGACAAGTTGTTCTTTTGGATGTATTTCATCTATAAAGATTTGAAGTTTATTTTTTAAATTTTCTTCGTATTCTTTATTAATAGTGAATTCTCCTATTGTATATTTAATTTCACATACATTTATTACTTGATCTCTTCTTTGAATTAATAAATCAATTTGTGCTCCATTTTTAGTTTGTTTGCTTTTCCAAGAATATTCTTTTGTTGCTACTCCACTTATTCCTAGAACTTTTTTAATTGCTAGGATGTTATTTAAACAAAGTATTTCAAAAGAATGGCCAGTCCAAGAATAATATGAAGGCGTATTTATATAAGTGAGCCAGCTATCAAATTTTGGTGTTAATAAAAAGGTTTTGGCAAATAGTACAAATGGATCAATAACTTGATAGAATTTTCCACTTTTAGATGTTTTGTAATTATCATAAGCTCTTATAAATCCACATTCACATAGTTCTTCTAAGCTTGTAGTTAAACTTTTTCCATCTCCTATATTTTTAATAGATGCAAGTTCTTTTCTTTGCATGCCAGTTCCTTTTTTTATTAAGGTTTCTATAATTTCTCTATGTTTACCTTTAGAAGAAAATAATGATTTAAAAAGTGCTTGATATTCATTATGTAATTGACCATTTTCATTAAAGCATAGTGAATCAATATTTTGAGCTAAGCTTTTTTCTTTGTCTAATAATTGCCAATAATAAGGGACACCACCAAATATCATATAGCATTCAACTACTTGATTTTTTGTATAACCCAATTTTAAACTTTGAGAATATGATAAACATTCTTTTAATGAGAAAGGTAATAAATGAATTGTTTTAGTTAAACGGTTATAAAATCCACCTTTATCTTTTATCATATTGTTCATTATCCATGAAGTTGCAGAACCACACACAATTAAAATTAAATCTTTTTGAGTAGATGCATATGTGTTCCAAAATAAGTCTAGAGCAGGTTTAAAATCACTTTTTTTACCGTCTAGCCAAGGGAGTTCATCTAAAAATATTATTCTTTTTCCACTTTTTTCTTCACGATAAATATTATCTTGTTCTAATAAAGACTTTAATAAATTAAAAGCATCTAACCAATCTTTGATTTCTTGATTATTTTTTAAGCCGTATTCTTTTAAAGAAGAAGCGAAGTTTTTTAATTGTACTTTGTTTGTAGTATTATTTACCCCACTAACATAAAAAGAGAATTTATTATTAAAGTATTCTTTTATCAAATATGTCTTTCCTATTCTTCTTCTACCATAAATTACTAAGAATTCAGCTTTATCAGATTTTAGACAGGAATCTATTTCTTTTTGTTCTTCTATTCTGCCTATAATCGACATGTTATCCTCCTTATTTCCCTAAAAATGATGCTTAATGATTAATTTTAGGGAATTATCTACATAGGTATTATATCAAAAAAAGATAAGCGATAAGTATATTTTTCCCTAAAACTATATTTTCATATCATTTTTTAGGGAATTATCTGTATTTAATATCTTTTGCTTAAAATCATTTTGAAGATAAATTACTATCATAAATTTAAGTAGTATACAATTATATACTAAATGATGGAATATTAAACTTATTAGTTTAATATTGCTAATTTCATTCAAAATATTCGATGAATTCTAAATATTTTCAGTTTTAAATTTTTGCTGATAGATTCTATTTTGACCATTAGTATTAATAATACATCACGAGTTCACTTATAGTGCCTAGCTTATTAAGTGATACCAACCTGTAGATTAGCAAGGTGGTCCTAGGTAAGATGTGGGAGCATTCCAACTAATCTATATAATAAGTATAATTGGGCTCCTTAATGTGGAGTCTTTTCTTTTTAGAAAATAATTAAATGTTAAGGTTAAGATGTTACTTATTACTAATTATCTTTGGAAGCTTTATAATATGTGTTAGTAGAAATTAAACTGGAGGTAATTAAAATGGATGCATTTTCTAACATTATTGGTTATAAGGAAATTAAAGAACAACTTTATCAAGTTATCGATGTTTTTAAAAATGAAGATG
The DNA here is from genome assembly GCA_963639175.1 of uncultured Prevotella sp. Classification (GTDB taxonomy): domain Bacteria; phylum Bacillota_I; class Bacilli_A; order RFN20; family CAG-288; genus Scatoplasma. Next base: position 1,774 of record CAVHUN010000002.1, on the reverse strand, counting down.
TTTATAAAAATATGGGTGCTTTTATTCCTAGTGGAATATTAATTGTTGGTGATCCTGGTTTAGGAAAAACTACTCTTGCTATGGCTTTTATTAAAGAATGTGGAGTAGAATCTTTTGTTATTAAGAATAATCAAGAAAATAGTGATTTACTTATTAGTCAAATTAAGGATACTTTTTTAAAGGCTAGTAAATTTAAAAAGTCCATTATTCTTTTTGATGATATTGATAAGTTCAATGATTCAAAAGAAACTAAGGTTTTTAGTTGCATTCAAGCTTGTATTGATGATTTTAAAAATAAAGGTGTATTAGTTATTGCTACTGCTAATGATGATAGATGTCTTCCTGCTTCTTTAGTAAGAAAAGGAAGATTTGATCGTCATATTGAAATTGGGGGGCCTTCTAAAGAAGATGCTTTTAAAATAGTTGAATTTTATCTAAAGGGTAAAAAAGTAGATAAGAACTTAAATTATGAAGATGTCAATAAAATGATTGTTTATAAAAGCTGTGCTGAACTTGAGACTATTATTAATGAAAGTGCTAATTATGCAGCTTATAAAAGAAAAGATGCTATTGATATAGATGATATTGTAAAAGGCTATAATGAAAGTTTAAATGATGATTATGGAGTTAATTTACTTGATAAAGCAAGTAAAGAAACAGTAAATGAAATTTGTGTTCATGAGGCAGGTCATGTTGTAGTAAGTTTAGCACTTAAGCAAAATAGTGTTGGGTTTGTCTATTTAAATAAAGCTTTAGAAGGGTATACTCAACTTTGTGAAAAGTTTTATAGAAGATGTGAAAACGTTATGATTTGCTTAGGTGGTAAAGTAGCTTCTGAGTTGTATTTAAGTGGTAGATGTGCTAGTGGATGTGATTTAGATTTATCTAAGGCCATAACTTTAATTAAAAGTGGAATTAGTGAACATGGCACATGTGGTATTGGGTGTTTAGATACTAGTAGTGGAGGTGAAGCTATTAGTGATTATTTATCTTCTAAGATTGAAAATGCTATTCAAGTTGAACTTGAAAAGTATTTATTTCAAGTTAGAGAGATTCTTATTAAAAATAGAGAATTAGTTTTATTAGTTGCTTCTAGTTTACAAGATAAGGGTTATTTACTTTATTCTGATCTTAAAAAGATATTAGATAAAGTAAATGTAGTACCTTATTTTTGTAATTAATTTTTAGAAAGTAAAATAAGATATGTTTGAAGTTTTTAATAATGATAATGTTAATGATGTAGTTAATAAAGTTCCTATTGTTTGTTATTATTGCAGCTTAGGTGGGTGTGGTAGTAGTGGTGTTATGATAGTCTTATTTTTAGATGGAACTAGTTATGGATATAATTCTAAATATGATAATAATTTAGTTAATAAGATTGTTAATGCAGTTCCTGAATTCAAATATTTATTAGTAGATGTAAATATAGATTATTTACCAAAAAGAGAATGTATTGCTAATAAGTTAATAGATCTAAATCTAGGATTAGGGAATTATGCTTTTGTAAGTGAAGATATCTTTATTTAAATAAATGAATATGTTAATAAGAATAAGTGTTATTTAATAACAGCCTTTTCTAAAATATTAGAATCTAATTTAAAAGTAAGTGGAGATATGATATTTAATATGATTAATTCTCATATGAAATAATTTGATTTTTTCGATGATAATTACATATTATTAATGATTTAATTTATTAATTTATTTGTTGTTTCATTTAATTTTCTTTCTTTATTATTTTGTCTTTTCAATTGATTTTTAATTGGTTCAATTA
>CAVHUN010000001.1:0-19930 GCA_963639175.1 uncultured Prevotella sp. | reverse complement strand
CAATTCTTAAAATACCATAAAAAGTTATCATATGCAATAGGCAAAAGAAAAATAGCGGTTTTCACCACTATCATTTCTTCTTTCTATTACGGGCAAGATCTAACTTTGCCCTTACAACGAAGTGTCCAGGAATATAATAGATACCCATTATACAACTGGAGTTCGTCTCCTTACCATTTGGTGGAAGTGAGGGGAGTTGAACCCCTGTCCAAATAAGTCTCCATCATGACCACTACAGCTTAGTCTATTTTATTTCCTAATTATAACTTAATAGACGTAAGAAGATAATTAGGTTGATAATATGTAAATTTCAAATTAATCCTATTATCAAGATTAATTCTATCTATTCTTGGTTACACCTAGTAAGCTCTGAATAGAGTAGCGAGTTTTACTAAATGTTTGTGTAAACTGTCTATGCAGTTTATGACGGTTGAAACTAGTTAGAAACTAGCAAGCGCAGGCCATCATATTGTTGGCCTTCACAAAAGGGATAAAATCTTTTTTGGCATTTATCGTGCTTTAATAAGTAAGGCTTATCACTCCGCTGCGTTCATGATTCCTACTTACCTGTCGAAACCATAACACTCCCAAAAATTGCATTTACTTAAATGCTTTTATATTATATCTTAATATTTTATTTTTTCAATGTTTTTACGCTTATTTACATATTAATGCAAATTTTATAGTGATATAATTATCAATTTAATTTGATAATCTTCAAATTATTTTTATAAGTTGTTTTTTATTATTATATTATTTTATAATATCTATGTACTTTAATAGTACTTTATAATAGATTAACGTTTTAAAATAAAACATCAGTTATTTATATATATTTAATCAAAACTATTGATTAATTTTGATTGTGTATTGATTTTTTATGAATTGTTTTAAACTTAATATTATTTTAAAAAATAGGAGGAAATTTTTAATATTATGGAATTAATATTAGCATGGATTTTAGGTCCAATTATCGGTATTGTAGTAGCAAGTGCTATCTTATTTGCTATCCCACATACAAGAACATTTATTTCTAAGAAATCTTCAGATAAGATTATTAAAGATGCTGAAGTCAAAGCAGATAAGCTTATTATGAACGCTAAATTAGACGCTAAACAAGAAGTTAACGATTTAAAAGCACAAGCTGAACAAGACATTAAAGAAAGAAAAGCTAGCGTAGTTGAACAAGAAAAGAAATTAGATGCAAGAGAAGCTTCAATTGATAAAAGAGATCAATTATTAACAAATAAAGAAAACGCTCTAGATCAAGCAAAAACTGAATATGAATCTAGCAAGCAAGAATTAATTAAGAAACAACAAGAAGTTCAACAAAATCTCGATTCAATCATCGATAAATTACAAACTGTCGCTAAAATGTCAACTGCTGAAGCTAGACAAGAAATCATGTCTAGAGTTGAAGAAAAAATGACAAAAGAAGTCGCTCAATATGAGAAAAATAGAATTGATGAAGTAGAAGCAAAATGTGATGAAACTGCTAAAAGTATCATTTCCCTTGCTATTGCTAAATATTCTCAAGATGTAGTTTCTGAACAAACAATCTCTACAATTACCCTTCCAAGTGAAGAAATGAAAGGTAGAATTATTGGTAGAGAAGGTAGAAACATCAAATCATTAGAATCCTTACTTGGTGTAGATATCTTAATTGATGATACCCCTGAAGTAATTACTGTCTCATGTTTTGATCCAATTAGAAGAGAAATTGCTAGACAAACATTAGAAGATTTAATTAAAGATGGTCGTATTCAACCTGGAAGAATTGAAGAAATTTATTCTAAAGTTAAAAAGAATATGGAAGATAATGTTAGAAGAATTGGTGAACAAACAGTTTCAAAACTTGGTATTAGCCATGTTTCTAAAGAGTTGTTATCTTATTTAGGAAGATTAAAATATCGTACTTCCTTTGGTCAAAATGTTTTAGATCATTCCATCCAAGTTGCAATACTTTGTGGAAGTATGGCTAGTGAATTAGGCTTAGATCAAAACTTAGCAAAAAGAGCTGGTTTATTCCACGATATAGGAAAAGCTGCTGATTTTGAATTAGAAGGTAGCCATGTTGAAGTCGGCTCACGTTTAGCTAAAAAATATGGTGAAAACGATGTTGTAATTAATTCAATTGAATCTCACCATGGTGATGTTCCTGCTAAATATGTAATTGCTACATTAGTCCAAGCTGCTGATACTTTATCTGCTGCTAGACCTGGTGCAAGATCAGAAACATTAGAAAATTACGTACAAAGAATTGAAAAGTTAGAAACTATCTGTAAAAGCTTTGATGGTGTAAGTAACTGCTATGCCATGCAATCAGGTAGAGAAGTAAGAGTAAGTGTCATTCCAGATAAAGTTAATGATGAAGATTCATTTATCTTAGCTAGATCAATCAAAGAAAAGATTGAAAATGAAATGACATATCCAGGACAAATTAAAGTTCAAGTTATTAGAGAGGTTAGAGCTGTAGAGCTTGCAAAATAATGAATATAATATTTTTAGGAGATATAGTTGGAAGAGTTGGAAGGAATGCTGTTAAAGAACAGCTTCCTAGTTTAAAATTGCGCTATAACGCCGATTTTGTAATCGCTAATGGTGAAAACGCCACTCATGGAAAAGGCTTATCTATAAAAAATTATCGTGAATTAATTTCATATGGTATTGATTGTATAACTATGGGAAATCATTACTTAAGGGTATCTGAAGTAATTACTTGCAATGAACAATACCCTAACATGGTTAGACCATATAACATGAATAAAGCAATTCCAGGAGTAGGAACTAGATTATTTACAAAAAATAATAAAACTATTCGAGTAACTAACTTAATGGGAAGAACCTTCATGCAAGGGTTTGATACTAATCCATTTGATGATTTAAACGATATTATTAATTCAACTTATCAAGATATTCATATTGTAGATTTCCACGCAGAAACTACTGGTGAAAAAATGTGTCTAGCTTACGCTTTTGATGGAAAAGTAACTGGAGTATTTGGCACTCATACCCACGTACAAACTAATGATGAACGTATCTTAAAAAATGGCACTGCCTTTATTTCAGATGCTGGTATGTGTGGACTTCATGATTCAATCTTAGGAGTCTTACCTAAAGGTGTAATTACTAAAACATGGACTAATTTACCATCTAAATTTGAAATTCCTGAATCAGGAAATTATCAACTTAATGGCGTATTTATTCAAATTGATGATATAACCAATAAACCAATTAAAATTGAAAAGATAAATATAATAGAACAATAGGAGAACATATGGCAAAAAAAGTAGATATTAAATCATTCCCAGATCTTAAACAAGCTGGAAGAAGAAATTACAATGCTAAACCAATAACTAGAAATGCCAATTTAAAAATAAGTGAACAATTAGCATCCTGGGCCAAAGGTAAATCCTTTTGTTTACAGACATCTGGTTGTCAAGCTAATGTAAGAGATTCAGAAATCTTAGCTGGTTTCTTACTTAATTTAGGCTTAGAAGAATCTTCTAACCCATATTCAGCTGATGTAGTTATATTTAATACATGTGCAGTAAGAGAAAACGCAGAAAAGAAAATATATGGTGAATTAGGACAATTAAAACAATCTAGTATTGCAAATCCTCATAAAATCATAGGAATTTGTGGCTGCATGGCTCAAGAAGAAAAGCCAATGCGTTTTATCAAAGAGCACTTCCCTTATGTCAATTTAGTCTTTGGTACTCATAATATTGATTCTATTTATTCTCTTTTAGATGCATGTATAACTTCTGAAGAAAGAATATTTGATGTTCAATCAAAAGAAGGTGAAGTAGTTGAACAACTCCCTTCTACAAGAACTGATAAAACTAAAGCCTTTGTAAATATCATGTATGGATGCGATAATTTCTGCACTTTCTGTATTGTCCCTTATACAAGAGGAAGAATGCGTTCAAGAAGCATAAGTGAAATTGTTAATGAAGTAAATTCATTAAAAGAACAAGGCTATAAAGAAGTCACCTTAATTGGTCAAAATGTCAACGCTTATGGATTTGACTTAAAAGATGAAAATCAAACATTTGATAAATTATTAGAAGCCGTCGCTTTAACAAATATTCCTAGAGTTAGATTTACTACTTCTCATCCTGCTTATTTTAAAGAAGAAGTATTTGCAGTTATGGCAAAATATGACAATATCATGCCTTGTTTACATCTTCCATTACAATCTGGTTCAGATTTAATGTTAAGAAAAATGAATAGACATTATAATAAACAACAATATTTAGATTTAGTTGATTTATTAAGAAAATATATACCTGATGTATATTTAACTACCGATATTATTGTTGGTTTCCCTAATGAAACTGAACAAGACTTTTTAGATACTTTAGATGTAGTAAATAAAGTTAAATACGATAATGCCTATACATTTATCTATTCACCTAGAGACGGCACTCCTGCTGCAAATATTATAGATAAAACTACCCAAGAAGAAAAATCTAATAGATTTGATAGACTTAAGCAAACTATCGATGAATTAGCTACAATTTCAGCTAAAAAAGAAGAAGGCAAAATAGTAGAAGTCTTATTTGATACTGTCTCAAAAAGAGATTCAAGTATGATATCTGGCTATTCAAGACATCTCCGCTTAGTCCATGTTAAAGGTGATCCTTCTTTAATTGGCCAAATTAGAAAAGTCAAAATAATTGAATCTCACACTTATTCATTAATTGGAGAATTAATTAATGAATAATTTAAAAGACGATACATATACATTAATCAATCAAATATTAGAATCTGATTTAGTAAGAAAATATCTAAAAGCAAAAGACTTATATTATAAGGATATTAACTTAAATAAATTAAGAGAAGAAATAAAACTAGGAAAGAAAAATCTTCCTAGTTTTCATAATGAAGAATTAACAAAACAAATAAATCACTTAAAAGAATTAGAATCTAAATTAGATAACAATCCAATAAGTATTACATATTTCAATTTAAAAAATGAGGTTGACGATTTAATTCAACCTCTTAAAGACTTATTTAGATGATTTTTTAGGAACTTGATGGTGATGTCTACATCTAGCTTCATAACATTCTGAAGCCCCTACTACAACAATAGGATCTTCATAATATGCAGGATGACCATCAATTATTCTTTGAGTACGAGTAGCTGCTTCTCCACAAACTTTACAAGAAGCAGTTAACTTAGTGACAAATTCAGCTTTTGCAAGTAATTTAGGCATGATTCCAAATGGTTCACCTCTAAAATCCATATCTAATCCTGCACACATTACTCTAATTCCACTATTTGCTAATTCATCAAGTAAAGGTAAAATATCTTCTCCAAAGAATTGGATTTCATCAATTGCCACAACATCTACATCTTTAGAAATGTGGCTTTTTATTTGCTCGACATTTTGAACTGGATAAGCTTTATAACGACCACCAGCATGAGAAGCAATACTTGTTTCAGAATATCTATCATCGATAGATGGTTTAAAACAAACGATATTTTTATTAGCGTATTTTAAAGTTCTTATTCTTCTAATTAATTCTTCAGATTTACCAGCAAACATAGGGCCAGTAACTACTTCAATCCAACCTTTTTGAAATTCTTGATACATATTTTTCTCCTAGCTAAATAACATTGTTATTATACTATAGCTAGTGTCTATTTTTTAGTACAAAATCATAAATGCGTTTACAAATATATCTTTATTTTTGATATATAAAATCTAACACGGGACTATTTAAAATAGGATTAATAATAAAATATAAAATCAAAGGTTTAATTACCCCACTAGCTAAATAAATGACTGATTGAGTAAAACTAGTTAATAAATAAGGAACATTAGCAACAACCAAGTTCCAATATGGCAATAAACACATTGAAATAATAATATGATTAATTAATCCAGCAATAAATATATCTGAAAAAGAATAATTTCTTTCATTTCTATCATATTTTTTAAATGCATCACACTTTTTATAAAACAAAAGATGAGCAAAATATAAAATCACATAAATAAATAAAAAAACAAAAGGGATAATAATTCTAGTAACATTATCTAATTCAATCTTTTTAAATTTAGAAAAATTAACAACAAATAAACTGACAAAAACTAATATCACACTTACTAAACCTATATAAACAATAGATTGAACTTTATTGCGACCTTTTAATAATTTCATACTAAAATAAGGCAATATCCCCATCAATGCTGAATCTATACTATATCCAGGAAAATAAGCTCCTAAAGGGACTAAAAAGGCCGCCATTAAATCAGCACCTAACCCAACTAGTCCACCCCAAATAGGTCCTAATACCAAACTTGAAAAGACAATTGGTAAACTAGATAAACCAATTCTAAACCAAGTCGAAGAAAACGAAAGAAATCTATTTAAAACAAATGAAAGAGTAATCATACATGCACTTATAGCGATTAACTTAGTAAGTCTAGCAGATTTATTCTTCATTAATTAATATCCTCTTTTATATTCTTTTTGTATTTTTCTATCGATATCTCTATTTTTAATTACTTCTCTTTTATCGTAATTAGTTTTACCTTTACCTAAAGCAATTTGCAATTTAGCCTTGCCGTTTTTTATATAACATTTAACTGGAACAACTGTATATCCTTTTAATTTACAGCTATTTTCCATTTTTAATATTTCGTTTTTATGTAAAAGAAGCTTTCTTACTCTTTTTGGTTCATGGTTAAAAATATTTCCAAATTCATAAATAGGAATATCCATATTGTAGATAAAAGCTTCATTATTATGAAAACCTACATAGGCTTCAGTTAATGAACAATGCCCTAATCTTAAAGACTTAATTTCTGTACCATATAATTGAATACCAACTTCAATAAAATCAGATAAGAAATATAAATAATTAGCCTTGTGATTAGAAGCAATTAGCTTTATAGAATTTTTATTTTCTGCCATGACCACTCTTTCTTCCTAAAGATCTACCTTTAGAATTTCCACCTCTTTTAAATGATGGTTTACCTCCCTTTTTAAAAGCAGGTCTATCACTCTTTTTAAATGAAGACTTTCTAGATGAGCTTCTTTTTTCATCTTTAAAATATTTTTCTCCACTGCCTTTTGATTCTTTATTAAATTTCTTCTTTTTATATCCATCTTTTGAAGATGATTTTCTATCTTCATCAAATCCAAATTTCTTCTTAGCATAAGATTTAGAGCGTCTTCCTTCGCCTTTAAATGATGACTTTCTATCTTTTCTAATTCTAGATTCATCTTTAGAAGATGATAATTTCTTATCTTCTTTTTCCATTTCAATCTCATATTTTTTAACATTTTCAATATATTGTTTAAATGCTAAAGAGACTACATGAACTGTTTTATCTTCAAAGGTTACTTTATATACTACGACCTTAATTGGATCACCTAACTTATAAAGTTCCATTCCATCATCTTGTTTAAATTTATCCTTTTTAGATTGGATATCCATATGAGAATTAGAATAAAAATATGTTTTAGCAGGGTTAATGCAATTAATATCTAAATAAGAATCAACACCATTTTCAAGCAAGATATACATTCCTTTAGGAGTGATATTTGTAATAATACCATTAAATTCTTCATTGATTCTTTCTTCCATGTATTTACAAGCTTCTAAATCATCGACTTCTCTTTCAATTGTAGTAGCTCTTCTTTCAGCTTCAGAAGTAGAAACACCCATATTTGTCATATATGTTAAATAAGAAGAATAATCTAACTTATTCTTTTTAAAGATATATTCTCTAATAGTTCTATGAACTAATAAATCAGGATATCTTCTAATAGGTGAAGTAAAATGTAAATAATATTCTTCAGCTAAGCCAAAATGTCCACTATTAATAGGAGAATATTTAGCCTTAGCAAGTGAACGCAATAAGAAATTGCCAACTGTGAACTTTTGATTTTTATCTTCGATGGAATTGTACCAATTAGATAATGATGAAGAAGTAATTTTAGCTGGGAAATTCTTGTATAAATTGATATTTTTTAAGAAAGCCTTAAAAGAGGCGAGTTTATCTTCAGGTGGGTTATCATGAACTCTATATAAAGTAGGAATATCTAAATTAGCTAAAGTCTTAGCAACTTCACAGTTAGTGATAATCATTAAGTCTTCAATTAATTTTTCACCGATTCCTTGACTCTTTTTAATTATTTCAATTGGCTTGCCATTTTCATCAAGATGGAACTTTAATTCAATAGATTCTAAATCTAAAGCACCATGTCTTTCTCTTCTTTTTCTAATGATTTTGCCAGCTTCTAAAGCCACATCTAACATTTCTAAAACATCTTTATCAAGATCGCCTTTTTCCCCTTTTTCAAAATAATTATTAACTTGAGAATATGTTAATCTGGCCTTTGATTTAATAACACCTGGAACAATTCTTGATTTATAAACTTTACCATCGTTATTAACTTGCATAATACAAGCTAAAACTAATCTTTCAACATTAGGATTTAAAGAACAAATACCATTAGATAATTCAAAAGGTAACATAGGAACTACTCTATCAGCTACATAAATACTAGTTCCTCTTTTACAAGCTTGGTTATCAATTGGTGAATTTGGTAAAACATAATTTGAAACATCTGCAATATATACGCCAATTTCAAAACCATTTGTAATTCTTTTAACTTGAATAGCATCATCAAAATCAAGAGCGTCTTCACCATCAATTGTAACAATAGTTTGATTTGTAAAGTCTTCACTTCCAATCTTATCTTCACTAGATACTTCTTTTGGCATCATCTTTGCTTGAATTAATGCATCAGTTGTAAATTCTAATTCAGCATCATTTGAAACAATGATACTTGAAATATCAGCTCCAACTTGATTAGCTCTTACTAAAACCTTATCAAATTCAACATCGATTTGACCAACACTTGATTTAATGATCTTACATCTAACTAAATCACCTTCACCAATAGTCTTAGAAGATAAATCAGTGACAATATTTACTTTAATATCTGTATTTTCTAATAAGTTACATTTTAAAAGATAGCCTTTTGAAGGAGCTTTATAAATATTACCAACTAAAGTTTCAGTTCTTTTATATAATCCAGCAATAGAAGCATTATCATATTTATCTAAATTAATATAAACAACATCAGATAATATGTATCCATTTAATGAATTACCAGCAACTCTATAGTCTTCTTTTAAAGAATCATCAACTGGTTTTACATAAGCAAAAGAATTTTTTCTTAAAACGATTGTACCTAAAATTAATCCGTAGTCATTTGCAAGAACGTATCCATTAATAGAATCGACAATTAATCCAGAATCTAGATATACTTGTAATTCCTTTTCGCAGATTTCATTTCTCAATTTAAATTGCTTAGCGATTTGATCTAAGCTTTTTGCCTTTTTTGATAAAAATTTAATAAGTTCTCTTTTTTCCATATAAGACTCCTTTTATAACTTAATTTAATAGATACAATTTTCAAAGAATAATTAATAACGACTTAAGACATAAAAAAGGGCTATAAAACTAGCCCTGAATTTTATAAATAACGTGCTAAAATAGCAAATAAGAAGAAGAAAATTCCACAAATTAATGTGATAATAGAAATTATCTTATCAACTCCTCTTTCCTTAGTTTTAGAAAAGATATTCATATTAGTACCACCAGTAATAGCACCAGAAGCACCTTGTGATTTAGGACCAGTTAATAAAGCTAAAATGATAAGTAAGATAGAAAAAATTAATAAAATTATTGAAAATACTTGTGACATTATAACTCCTAGTTTACTTAATAAAATTAAGAAACATCTTTTATATTATACATTAAAAAATATTTTTTACAATATAAACATAATTTAAATCAAAAAGCATTTTAATCTAGCTGTTATTTATTATAAATAAGGATAGAAAATAGCCTAGCTTTTTCTAATTTTTTGTAGTTGAGTTCAAAAAAGTTTGACATTTAATATTTGTCTAGGTATAATTATCAAGCGTATGTATGTAAAGGAGTTAGATTATGGCAGTACCACAAAGAAGAACATCTAAAACCCGTAAAGCATTAAGAAGAACACATTTCAAATTAAATCCTGTTGGATTAACTGAATGCTCACATTGTGGAGCTTCAATTAAACCTCATCATGTTTGCCCTAAATGTGGTTACTATGATGGCAAGAAAGTTCTTGATGTCAATAAAGGTGAATAAAAACCAAATGTAATTACCTATATGTTAGTAGCATATAGGTTTTTTCATCTTCAAATTTTAAAAATATAATTACTTTACCATTTAACTAATATAGTTAATTATTATATAATTAATGTGCATTGACTAAAAATTTATTTGAAAGGCAATTATGGACGATAATTCAATTGATATTAAACAAGTAAAACACTCAATTCGTATACAAAAAAAGACAAAAATTCAAAAATTAAAACGAGAATGGAGCATGTTCTTATTAGATCATTATCCAATTAAAGTTTGCTTAGAATATTTGTGGATTGGACTAGCTACATTTATATCTGCATTTGCTTTAGCATATGGATATAGAACATTTACTGCCCCAGAAGGAGTTCCAAGTTTAATTTCTGGTGGAGCAAGCGGATTCTCTCAAGTAATAACCATTATAATTAATTTATGTGGATTTAATTCAATTCCTGCTAAAGACATGCAATCAGTATTATATTTTGTAGTAAATATTCCTCTATTTATCCTAGCGTGGTTCAAAATAGGAAAGAAATTCACAATAATTTCTTTAATTAATGTCGCCCTTACTTCTGTATTAATCTCTTATATTCCATCTAGTTGGACAACAATTTTCAATATTGACCCTGGCTCTGCTTCTCTTCCTGAAGGTAGTTTACCATTCCAATATGACTATTTAGTAAGAGCATTATGTGCAGGTAGTTTAACTGGCATATCTTCAGGAGTTGCTTATGCAATTGGAACTAGTGCTGGTGGAGTTGATATTATCACATTCACAATCGCTGAGAAAAAATCTACTAATGTAGGTAAATACAACATCATAATTAACGCCATGATTGTATCAGCTTACACTATCTTAAACGCTATTAAGATTCATTCTTTAAGTCAAATCCCAGTTTCTATTTACACTATCGCCTATTTTATTGCTAGTGCGAAAGTAATTGACTTAATTAATACCAAAAACAAGAAAATCGAACTTCAAATTAATACTGATCACCTTGAATTAGCCCAAAAACTAACACGTGGTTTCCCTCATGGGTGTACAATATGTGATGCAGTAGGTGGCTATTCGGGAAACCCAAGAAAATTGATTTACATGACTGTTTCCTCAAACGAATTAAAACACGTAATAAGCTTTGTTAAAAAAGAAGATCCATATTGCTTTGTCAATGTATCTTACGCCACTCAAGTATATGGTAAGTTCTATATAAAACCAATTAAGTAAAAAGGAGAATATATATTATGCACACTTATGAAGAATTAGCTGAATTAATCTTTCCAGAAATTACAAAGACAATTTCAGATTTAGAAAAAGAATACCCACCTAGAAAATTAAGTGAAGGCGCAGAAGTCACTAGATTTGCCCCTTCCCCAACCGGCTTTTTACATACCGGTTCATTATTTACTAGTATGATAGCTCATAAAGTCGCTAAACAATCTAATGGTATTTATTATTTTAGATTAGAAGACACCGATCAAAAAAGAGAAGTCGAAGGATCTGCTAATCAATTAATCGACCAATTAAAAGAATTTAACATTATTCAAGATGAAGGTTTCTTTGGAGATCATGACAAAGGAAATTATGGTCCTTATGTCCAATCTAAAAGAGGTGAAATCTATAAAATCTGCATTAAAGAATTAATTAAAAAAGGCAGAGCCTATCCTTGTTTTTGTACTCAAGAAGAACTTAACTTACTAAGAACTACTCAAGAAGCCAATAGAGTAATTCCTGGATATTATGGTGAATATGCAAAATGTAGATATTTAAGTGTTGATCAAGCCTTTGAAAAGATTCAAAACGGCGAAAAATATGTTATTAGATTTAAATCAAATGGCAATCACAATAACTATATAAGAATCCATGATGAAGTAAGAGGAGATCTTGACTTAACTGAAAATGATCAAGACATTGTAATTATGAAATCAGATGGACTTCCTACTTACCATTTTGCCCATGCAGTTGATGATCATTTCATGCACACAACAATTGTCACCCGTGGTGAAGAATGGATTTCAAGTTTACCAATTCATGTCGAATTATTTGACGCATTAAATTTCCCTAGAGTTAAATATGCTCATTTACCAGTTATCATGAAACTTGATAATGGAAATAAAAGAAAATTATCAAAAAGAAAAGACCCTGAAGCTGCTGTTTCTTTCTTCTTACAAGAAGGTTATCCTAGCTTAGGTATTATTAAATACTTAATGACAATTGCTAACTCTAACTTTGAAGAATGGTTAATTCAAAATCCAAATGAAGATATCAATAACTTCCACTTTACATTTAACAAAATGTCATTAGATGGAGCTTTATTTGATTTACCTAAATTACAAAATATTTGTAAAGAAACCTTAGCTTACTTTTCTAAAGAAGAAATCACTGCTCAAGCTAAAAGATGGGCATCCATCTATTCAAAAGACTTACTTGATTTAATTAACCAAGATGAAGAAAAATTCATGAAAATCATGAACATTGAAAGAGGTGGATTAAAACCAAGAAAAGACTACACTAAATATTCTGATATCTATTCTCATATTGAATTCTTCTACAATGAAAAATACGATGAATTAGTAAAAGCCAACGGATTTAAATTCAACGAAAACATTGCTAAAGAAGATACAATCGCTATATTAAAAACATTTAAAGAAACAATGGATTATTCTTTAAATCAAGAAGATTGGTTCAATTCTTTAAAAGCCTTAGGTGAAAAGTTCAACTTTGCTTCTAACTTTAAAGAATATAAGAAAAATAAAGATGCATATAAAGGACATGTCGGTGATATTGCTAATATGATTAGAATCAGTTTAACTACTTCCCCAATGTCTCCTAACCTTTACGATATCTTACATATCTTAGATAAGCAAGAAATCGAAAGAAGATTAGATTTAGCAATTTCTTCATTAAATTAATCGTCTATAATCTATATAATAAATATATAATTCATATTTTTAACACCTCTATTGAAAGGAGAAAATATGTTAAAAGAAACAATGGTAGTTTGTGATCTTGATGGAACTTTGTTAACTGATGATAAAACTATTTCTAGTAAAACTCAGCATTATTTAAAAAGCCTTGAAAATAAAGGAGTAAAAGTAGTTCTAGCTTCAGGAAGACCATATAGAGCAATAAAACCATATTATGATCAAATTGGTCTAAATAGTTTAGTCATTTGCTACAATGGTGGAATGATTATTGATCCTAAAGATAACGACAAAGTTATATTTAAAAAAGACTTCCCTAAAGATTTAGTTTTAGAAATTATCAATAAAGTCGGAGTTGACAATTTTGAAAATATCATGGTAGAAGATATGACTACCATCTATTTAGAAAAAGAAAATACTACAATGGATTCATGCATATATGAAAAAGGCATGAAAAAAGAATATGGCAGTATAAAAACTAAATTGAAAAGTAACCCATTAGGAGTAATCTTAAATTTAAAAAATACAGCCTATTACAACAAATTATTAGAATTAGGCTCTACTTCTAAATACAAAGATATCAATATAAGATTCTGGACTGGAACTTTGTTTGCAGAATTATTCTTCAACGATATTAATAAATACACCGCCTTACAAGTAGTCGCAAAAAAATACAATTTAAATAATTCTGATATTATTTGTATTGGTGATGCAGATAATGATATTGAAATGATTTATAGATGTGGAATTGGAGTAGGAATGAAAAATACCGACTCTAAATTCGTAAAACAAACAGCAGATTTAATAAGCTTAGATGATAATAATCATGATGGAGTCATGAAAACATTAAAGCTATTAATTCACGATGATATCGACTAAAGATGGACTTAGGTTCATCTTTTTTAATGCTTAGAAATTAGAAAAGAACATTATCATATATATAGGCAAATATATAATGTTGTCTTTTATAAATATTTTTCTTTCATTTGATAAAACATAACCCTTTTTTACATTGTATGATTTATTTGCTAAGAACTTATTTATTGCACAATGAATTGTATAATCTTTACCAGATTTAATTTCAAGTGGAACAATAGAAAGATCATTGTAATCATCAATTAAAAAATCTACTTCTCCATTTGTCTTATTATCATAGTAAAACAAATTGAATCCATGAGCTTTTAATTCACTTGCTACAACTGCTTCATATACAGTTCCTAAATTAATACTTTTTTGATCACCTAAAACTGCGTTAATGTTATTTTTATATAAAATATTAGTAAGAATGCCTACATCGTTTAGATATAACTTCAATAAGTTTTTACTACTTGATTCAATTAAAGGAAATGTAGGAGCTGATATTGCTTTAACTTCTAAACTAATGCCAGAATTAATCAAATAATCAAATTCATCTTTATAATCATCAAATCTTTTCCCTTTAATGTTTTCAATTTCTTTAACTACTACTCTTTTCTTTTTGTTTTCTAAATTTGATGGAATTAAATCGTATATTCTTTTAATTTTCAGTTTGTTTTCTTTATCGTATTTACTAGCATCATCTCCATAATATTGTCGAATATCTTCTTGAATTTTTCTAACTTCTACTATATTTTTCTTTTCAATAAAGCAATTAACAGCATCAGGTAATCCCCCAATAAGAAGATACTTTTTAAATAAATCTAGCACCTTATTATGAGTGTTTTCATCTAAACTTTCTAAATTATCAAACTTATTTTTTAATGTGTTAATCGCCAAATTATTAAAACCATTAGCAATTAAAAATTCTTCAAAATCAAGAGGATACATCTTTATTACATCTATACTTCCAATAGGAATTGAAGTTGTTTTTGAAAGAGTTACTCCTAATAAAGAACCGCTACAAATATATGTAAATTTATCATCTTGTTTTAAAAATTTTAACATGGTCAAAAATTGAGGATATTGTTGAATTTCATCAATAAAAATAAGAGTGTTATCTTTTGTATCCATTTTATCCCCTGCAATCATACTTAGTTGGAAATAAAAGTCATCTTTATTATTTACTTTTTCAAAAATTTTATCCCCCAAAAAATCTTCAACAAAATTAATTTCAATATAGTTGGTATATTTTTCTTTTAATAATTGAGTGGCAACATATCTAATAATAAATGACTTGCCAATTTGTCTAGCTCCTTGGACAATCATAATTTTATTAGAACCATTTTGAAGATAATCAGTAATTTTTTGTGTAATCTTTCTATATAACATACTTATATTTATTCCTTCTTTATTATATTAACACACTTTTCCTATAAAAATAGCATCCATTTTATACACTTTTCCTATAATTTTTAATATCCAAAAACACACTTTTCCTATTTTTATAAATTTTTGCATAAAAAAGATGTGCCTATTTATTAAAAGCACATCTATTTTCTTAATTTAATTATTTAGCTAAATTAACTAATTTTAAGATATATGAATGGAAAGTATCTGGTTTAGAAATAGCGTTTTCTTTAACCTTATCAACTGCTTCATAATAGAATTTACATTTAGGTTCAGTACCACTAGGTCTAACAGCTAACCAGCTTCCATCTTCTAAATAATATTTTAAGACATTTGATAATGGGAAGCCTTCTAATTTAGAAACTTTGCCATCTACTTTACTAACTTGTAATTGGTAATCTTCAATCTTAACAACTTTTACACCAGCGATTTCTTTTAAATCATCATTTCTTAATTTATTCATAATGTTAGCCATATCTTGTAAGCCTTTTTCGCCTTGGAAATAGATATCGTATAATTTGTTAATATGATATCCATATTCTTTATAAAGATTATCTAAAGCTTGATCTAATTTAATTCCTTGTAAAGCGAAGTGATTTGTCATTTCAGCAATCATCAATAATGATTCTAGTGAATCTTTATCTCTACAGAATGTATCAAAGATATATCCATATGATTCTTCATATCCAAATTCAAATGTAAATTCATGTGTCTTTTCAGCTTTATCAATAGCAGAACCAATATATTTAAAACCAGTTAAGAAAGATAAAGTATTTACACCATAATGTTTAGCAATCTTTTCACCTAAAGTTGAAGTAACAATAGTATCACAAATTACTGAATTAGGTTTTAAAAGTCCTCTTTTTGCTCTATTTGATAAAACATAATCAATTAATAAAGCACCTGTTTGGTTACCAGTAAATAATTCATATTCACCTTTTGAATTTAAGAAACCAAGACCGCATCTATCAGCATCAGGGTCAGTAGTTAAAATTAAATCAGCGTTAACTTTCTTTGCTAATTCAATAGCTTTAACATAAGCTTCTTTCTTTTCTGGGTTAGGAGATAAAGTGTTAGAGAAATCAGGATCTGGATCACATTGTTCTAAAACTGGATAGAATTCATATCCTAATTCTTTAAATAATCTTCTGCCTAATACTGAAGAAGTACCATGTTGAGGAGTAAAGACAATCTTAATTACTTTCTTATCATCTTTATTTATAGCAACTGAGTGAACCTTTTCCATAAAGGCATCATCAACTTGTTCTCCAATAACAATTTCTTCACCTCTAACTGCTTCTGGTTTAATTTCTAAATCTAATTCATCACCTAAAGTGGCAATTATATCTAATAAAGGTTGAATCTTTTCAGGGACTAATTGGCAACCAGTATCATCATAGACTTTATAGCCGTTATATTCTTTAGGGTTATGAGAAGCAGTGATCATAATTCCACCAACTGCATGTTCATATCTAGTAGCAAATGATAAAACTGGTGTAGGACGTAATGAATCGAAAATATATGTCTTAATACCAAAATCATTTAATACTTTACTTGATTCTAAAACAAAGTCTCTAGAATGATGTCTATTATCTGAAGAGATAACTACACCTCTTTGTTTTGCATCTTTATATGTTGCAAGCAAGTATTTTGCAAATCCAACAGTGACTTTTCTAACTGTGAAAATATTCATTCTATTTGAACCAGGACCAAGTAATCCTCTCATACCACCTGTTCCAAATTCGACATCTTTAAAGAACATATCGCTTTGTTGTTCTTTGCTAGCAGCTTTTAATTCATCTTTTAAATATTGAGGAACTTTGCTAGATTCTAACCACTTATTTACTTTTTGTTGAGTATCCATATTAAATACCTTTCTATATGTAATTAAATTACAAGATTATTTTAACATATTATAGCGCTTACATAATAATATAATTAATAAATATATCAAGATTTTAAATGTTAATATTAAAGTAAACAATTAAATTTTATTCAATGTCAATTAGTTAACAAAATCAAAACAACTCTTTAATATTAGAATCTAATTTTCAATTTTAATCTTTCTTATTATCTAAATTAGAAAGAATATTTTTTGCCATAGCCTTTTTATTCATTTCATCAATTTGATTTGATAAATCAATTAAAGATAACAATTTAGAAATTAAATGAGAATATCCTAATCTTTCTAACCAACAAATGACATATCCATCTTCTAAAAAAGATGAAGAAAAGATTAATAAATCACTTACTACTTGAATATATTCAAAAAATTCTTTTGGAGTATTAAACTTTTTTCCATTGTAAATTAAAGTGTTAGTTTCTGCTAAATCAAAAGCTAAATTCCAATAGGCCAAGTTTTGTCCTTTACAAACTCTTTCTTCATTTTCTTTAACTTTTAAATAGATGCTATTATAACGAATATCATCTCCAGTATTTTCCATATATTCACTAAGCAAATGATAAATTAACAAATCTTTTAAATAAACATCTACAACTGGACCATAATTTAACATAGTAGTTCCAATTTTTTTATAATTATCAAATTTAAAATGTTCATATGATAATTTCATGTAAGGATTTAATAAATATGAAACCTTAAAATTAAAAATTTCATTTCTATAATTCATCTTTTTTATCTTTAAGAATTCTTCATATTTTCTAGGATCATCATTTTTTAGAATGGTCAAAAATTTATTAGAATTATAAAACTTATTAAAACGGTTAGGATATAAATAACAATCCTTTGCTAATTCTAACAAAGATGGATAAGACTTTCCTGCAAATGGTTCAATGTTTTCTATTTTCATATTATTTATTAAAAATTATTATCAATATTTCAACAACTATACAGATTACTTCAAATATTCCTAGTCCTAAACTAATAAATCTAGCTCTTGCTAAATAAGGAGTTCTTTTATATTTTCTAGTGACAGAACCATCCTCATTTTCAATAAAACTATCTAGTTGATTAACTTCATAATCATACATCTTTTTATAATTTGAATATTCTCTATCGTCAATTGACTTAGTAGAAAATGAAGTGATATTTCTATCTAATGGTTTTGAATTTGTAACACAATCAACAATATATAATGCTAATCTTTCTCCTAATTCAGATATTTCCTTATTTCTTTTATTATTCTTTTTAGAAACAACATGTTTAAAATAATAATAAGGATAGAAAACTCTAGATTGAGTAGCAATTACAATACAAACATGTAAATCATAAATACATGCAAAAACTAAGCCAAAGGTAATAATATAAGTATTTATACTAGATAAAGAAAAGTATTTTAAATAATTCTTAAAAGTGTCAATATTTAGACAAAACACACTTAAAGCACATAAAGAAAATATAATTCCAAAAAGAACAGCTATCATCAAGTAAAAATAATATTTTCTTATAGTTGATCTAATCCCCTTGTTATTTTGTAACAATTCAACATTTCTTTGATTTGTTAAACAGACTTCATTTACATAGTCATTGCACTTTTCAACAATGACTTTATTTTTAAAACCTTGGTGATGATTTTTATCATTAGCTAAATCATTAAAAGATACGTATTTTCCATCATAAACTAACATCAATTCCCCAATAGTTTTTGTCTTAATTTTAAAATCGTATTTAATTAATGGATTAACATAATATTCCTCATAAGAAATACTAGATAAATAATTAATTCTATTAGTTAATATTAATGCCTCTTCTAGTGTCTTACATTCGTAATTTAATTTTTTAAAATCTTCTACTAGAGCTTCTGATTTTACCAAATGGAAATTACTAGCCCAATCAACATTATCAATTAAAGTTTTATATTCAACATTGTTTAATAAAGATTCTACATAGTTTTTATTAACATTAGAAAAATTAGCACCAAATTTTTCAGCTAATAATAAGCTTTTCTCTATTTGTTTCATCTTATTAAAAATCCTAACGTTTTTATTATAGGATCCATAAACCCATTTTCTAAATTAAATAGCGGTGCAAAACTACTTAGAAAATAAGTCCAACTAAATCCAATAACAATTATAAACATAATACCATTTACAAACTTTTTAAATGAAAAGACTCTATTATCTTTACTAGTAAATTTTAAATGAATAAAACTATATATAAATCTAAAAATAAAATATAAAACTAAATAAATAATTAAAAGTAAAATTCCTTGGCAAACTAACAATTTAGATTCACCACTCAAATTAAAAAAATTAAAGATATTATCAAAATGATAATAAAAATAATCAGTTAATCCTCTTATTGTATTAAAAGAAGAAATTCTTTGCTCTAAATAAATATAAATTAATAATATTAAAGCACTAGAAAAACTAGCTAACCATCTTTTAAATAAAAATAAACAACTAGAAAACAATGCTAGTATCAATATTAGAAAATAGATAATAAGAAAAATAAATGACAACTGCATAATTTATTTTAACATAATTAATCTAATTCCTGCTTATTTAAATATTTAAGAATATCTTCTTCAACTTTAGGTAAAGGTGCTTCAAATTTTTTGTTAGACCCGTATTTAGGATTTAACTACCCAAAATTTAGGATTTAGTAAATATTTTTGAGA